>JBOHDD010000343.1:0-4460 GCA_050699155.1 Nocardioidaceae bacterium | reverse complement strand
TGTCGCCGGAGATCGTGGACAGCGTCTCTGCCAACGGCGAGCCCAGCTCCTCCGCCTGCAGGAACGCCGAGACGAACGTATCCATCGGCTCGGAGCCGCACCGGTCCCTGAGTGCACTGAACGCCTGTCGGCGGGGCACACCCACGTCGAGCTGGTGCAGGGTCTGCCTCATCTCGTCCCGCAATGGCCCGGTGAAACGCTGGGACACCCGTGCGAGGGCGGAACGGAAGCCGATGCCGGCCGAGACGGTGACGGAAAGTACGTCGAGGAAGTCGGGAAGGTCTGCGTCGATCCGCTCACGCCTGCGGCGCTGCTGCCCTGCCAGGCGTGAGAGCGGCAGCAGCGGTGCCGCCACTAGAGCGATCAGGCCACCGATGACGTTGCCGAGCAGGAGCAGCACAAGGGCGCAGGCACCCATGAACAGCGCGTACTTCACGACCAGCTGGAGAAAAGACGTCACGGTCATGCCGTTGGGGCGACCTGCGAGCTCGATCCGGCGTCGGAGGTCCTGCACCATGCTCGGGCCCAGCAGATCGGCCAGCCGCGGCGCAAGGCGTTCGGCCAGCGAGTCCAGCGGGCCCCGGCGACGACGCCTCCGCGACTGGTCTCGAAGCAGCATGATGTCCTCGACATCCCAGTCCGACAGGGCGTCCGCACGTGCGAGGCGCAGGCCGACGGTGGCCAGCACGAACAGGCCGGTGAAGACCATTCCGATCAGCAGTGGGTTCATCAGCTCCGACACCGCTACACCTCGATCCTGGTCATCCGGCGTACGGCCCAGATGCCGGCTCCGTAGATCGCCACAGCGACGAGCAGCGCGACCTGCCCCAGCGGCTCACGCAACATCTTGTCGACCGTGCCGGCCTGGATGGCGTCCAGGAGGAACAGCACGCAGGCCCCGAGCCCGAGTACCGCGTATGCGGTGGCCACTGCCTGCGCGTAGGTCGTGCGGATCTCACGACGAGTCTCCTTGCGGGTCTCGAGCGTGGTGGAGATGTCCCGCAGCGCGGTGACCAGCCCGCCGCCGGCCCGTGAGCTCACGACCAGGGTGCTGATCAGGATGCCGACCTCGCGCGACGGCAACCGCTGCTCGAGGTTCGTGAGCGCCGAGTCCAGCGGCACACCGAGGTTGAGCTGGTCGGTCACCGACCGGATCTCCGACGAGGCAGGATCGGTCAGCTCGTCCACCGACATGGCCAGGGCGGTGCGCACCGACAGACCCGCCTGGGTGGCGTTGGAGAGCGATCGCGCCAGGTCGGGCATCTGAGCGATGAACGCCTCTCGACGGTTGTTGCGCGCCCGTGCGATGTACAGCCGTACCAGCTGGGCGCCGAGCAGCAGCCCCATCGGGAAGAGCAGCCAGGACAGCGACCATCCGAGCAGCAGTCCTGCGGCGAAGCAGACCACGCCGGACGCCAGCAGGAAACGGCTGGTCCCAGCCGTCAACCCCGCGACTCTCAGCTGCTCCTCCAGCCGGTTACCCCATCTCGTCCGGGCGACCCATCGGTCGAGCCAGCGCCAGTCCAGTGCGCGGTTCGCCCGCGCGTTTCGCGGGAGTACGGCGGCGGACAGCCGTCGCTGTTCGATGTCTGCACGGGCGAGCTCACGTAGGCCGAGGACGAACACGGCGAGCACGAGTACGAGTGCACTGAGGATGGGCAGCATCTAGACGACCCCAGCAGGCTCTGCCGGTGCCAGCCCCTCCGGCAAGGGCTCACCGGCGATCCTCAGCTGCTCGGCCACATCGACCGAGATGCTGTGCAGGCGGTGATCACCGCGCACGACGCGGTCGGCACCGAACGGCTCGGGCACGAACTCGCTGATCGTGTGCAGCACGTATGGCTCACGCCGACGCGAGGTGAGAGCACTCACCGACGAGACCCGCCGCGACCCGTCAGGACCCCGGTCGAGCTGGACGATGATGTCGACGGCATTGTTCACCTGCTCCTGCACAGCCTGGAACGGCAGCTCCAGGTCGCTCATGCTGGCCAACGTCTCCAGCCGACTGAGAGCATCGTCGGCAGAGTTGGCGTGCACGGTCGTGAGGGAGCCCTCGTGACCCGTGTTCATGGCCGAGAGCATGTCCATCGTCTCGCCACCTCGGACCTCACCGACCACGATCCGGTCGGGTCGCATCCGCAGGCTGTTGCGCACCAGGTCGCGGATGGTGACCTGTCCCCGGCCCTCCACGTTGGCGGGTCGTGACTCGAGCCTGATCACGTGTTCCTGCCGCAACGAAAGCTCGGCCGCGTCCTCGATGGTCACGATCCGCTCGCGATCGGGGATGTACGCCGACAGCGCGTTCAGCAGGGTGGTCTTCCCCGTACCCGTCCCCCCTGAGACCACCACGTTCAGCTTGGCGCGAACACAGGAGCCCAGGAGGTCGGCTGTCGCCTGGTCGATCGTCTGTCGCGCCACCAGCTCGTCCATCGCGAACGCCCGGGGGAACTTGCGGATGGTGACCACGGGCCCGTCGAGAGCAAGCGGCGGCAGGATGACGTTCACCCGCTCGCCAGTGTGCAGCCGTGCGTCCACCATCGGACTCGACTCGTCGACCCTGCGGTTGACTGTCGAGACGATGCGGTCGATGGTCTGCAACAGCTGTTCGGTGCTCACGAACCTTGTCGCGGAACGCTCCACCCTGCCAAGGCGCTCGACGAAGATCGTGTCGGGACCGTTCACCATGATCTCGGTGACGGCGTCGTCGGCCAGCAACGGCTCCAGCACGCCGAGGCCGAGCGCCTCAGCCACGACTCGCCGGATCAGACTGGTCCGTCCGCGGCTGGAGAGCAGAGGCCCTTCGCGGGCCACCAGGTGCGTCATCACCCGCTCCAGTCGGACCCGGCGCTGAGTCAGGTCCAGCTTGGAGAGCTCGTTCAGGTCGATCTCGTCAAGCAGCTTCTCCCGGAACGTCGTCACGAGCTGCTCGTCCGGGCCTTCGCCGGCGTCCTCACGGTCCGGGGGCAGCGTCTCTGGTGGAACCGTCTGCGTCGCGTCAGTCGGCATGAACTGTGCGCGTCTCACGGCAGGATCGCCTCACGGTCGACGATCAGGTCGGTGCCAGGTACGACGTCGGGCAGGTTGACGCTGACTCGCACCCCGTTACCGGGCCCGACCATGGCCACCGTGGGGTCCAGCCACCCGGGGAGGGCGGTGTCGGCCGCCGCCTCAGGACTGTCGCCCAGCGATGCTGCACGTGCAGCCTGTCTCGCCGCAGTCTGCGTAGCGCTGATTCCGTACAGAGAGAATCCGGCCTGCAACAGCGCCATGATGAGGACCAGCACGATCGGGATGAGCCCGACCATCTCGAGCGCCGTACTCCCACCTTCCGCACGAGAACCCATGGTGCGGTGATCTGCTTGGTGTCCTTCACGGCTCATTGACGACTCCCACGTCGGTGGAGAAGGTCCAGAGTTCGGACGTGACGCCAGGGGCCAGCAACGGAACCTCGGCCTCGACATGGAGCGTCGAGCCGGAGTCGGTGACATCGAAGCCCGAGCGGAACCATGAAGGCACCGAGTCCAATGCCTCCGACTCCGCGTCCTGGCCGATCGATGCCGCACGGGCACCCTCGTCCGCGGCATGACCTGCCAGCGCGGCCGTCGCACCCCACAAGGCGAGCTGCCAGAGCAGCACGACGAACAACACGACCAGCGGGAACAGAGCCGTGAACTCCAGGCTCGCCTGGCCGTCCTCCGCCAGCACTGCCCCACGACGGAGGTCACCGCGTTTCCGGCGTGCGGGGCGCTGCCTCCCGGAGGACTCCGGCACCAGCCCCAGCTCGTTGGCGAACATGCCCACCCTGCTCCACCAGTCCTGCTCCTTGACCTCACCGGGGTCGCGGTAGTTCAACCCCGGTTCCAGCCGCTTGAAGCCAGCGGGAAAGAAGGTGTTCAGCGGTGCGATCGGCACCAGCCGGGCGACCGAGTCGACCTGGATGTCGGAGCGACGGCTGGCCTGGTTGACCACGATCTTCACCTCGTCCTGCTGTCGAACGCCTACCCTCTGCCAGGCCTCCAGCGCACGATGGACCCCCCGCAGGGCCAGTACGTCAGGTGTCGTCACGAGCACCACCTCGTCGGCGACCTCCACGGCGGCTGCGGTGACGGGGGTGATGTGGGCGCCACCGTCGACGACGACGAGATCGAACTGCCGCCGCAGTGCATCCAGGATCAGCCGAGTCTCCCGCTCTCCGACGGCACCGACCCCGTCGATGGTGTCCGGTGCCAGCAACAGCCCGAGGCCGGACGAGTCGCGGTGCACAGCCGACGAGACCGTCTGCGGCCCCAGGTCGTCGGCGACCTTGGCGAGGTCACCGACGTCGAGCCGATGGCTGGCTCCCAGCAGGTGCTGGAGGTCGCCCTTCTCCAGGTCGAGGTCGGCCAGGCAGACACTCTGGCCGGGCACGCTGCGAACCAGGTAGTACGCCAGGTGCGTGGCCAGGGTGCTGGTGCCCACAC
>JBOHDD010000342.1:0-4108 GCA_050699155.1 Nocardioidaceae bacterium | reverse complement strand
ATCAGCGACCCGAAGGTGAAGGGGCGGTCAGGGATCGCGACATCCTCGGCGAACTCGGTGGTGACCTGGATGAAGACTCCTCGCGCCGGCCCGCCCTTGTGGTACTGCCCGGTCGAGTGCAGGAACCTCGGTCCCCAGCCGAACGTCACCGTTCGTTTGCAGCGACCTGCCAGGGCGGCACGGGACCCGGTCAGCGCACCCGCGTCCTCGGGGTCGAGGTAGGCCATCAGGGCGACGTACCCGCCGGCACCGAGCCGGGTGAGTGTGGCGCGGACGGCGCCGGACAGCGAGTCGACACCGTGCAGCAGGTCGGCGGACCCCCGCACCTCGACCGATCCCTCGACGAACGCAGCGGGCTCGGGCTCGGGTCGCCGGTCCAGCAGCCCGCGCGCAGCCTCCTTGGCGCTCTCCACGTCAGGCTGGTCGAAGGGGTTGATCCCGAGGAGTCGCCCGGCGACCGCGGTCGCGGTCTCCCAGAGCAGGAACAGCGCGCCGAGGGTGCCGCTCACGCGCGCCGTCGGCATCTGGTCGGCGGTGCGTGAGCCGCGCACGTCGCTGCCGACCAGCAGCCCGAGCAGCAGGTCGGGTGCGGCCTCGTCGATCTCGGGTGCCGACACGCCCTCGACGGCGACCGGCAGCACTCCCTTGCCCTGCTTGCCGGTGCTCTCGGCGATCAGCTGCTCGGCCCAGTCGGGGAACCCCACGATGCCGGAGTCGCTGTCGGTGAGCACCGCCTTGTCGCGGCCGTCGGTGGTCAGCCAGGCACCGAGCTGCAGTGCAGGGTTGTCGGGTGAGTCCTCGAACAGCGCGCCCGCGACCTCGTCGGCCTCGTCCAGGAGGTCGGCGACATCCACACCGGCCAGCCCGGACGGCACCAGCCCGAAGGCCGTCAGGGCGCTGTACCGGCCCCCGACGTGCGGGTCGGCGTGGAACACCCTGCGGTAGCCGGACTCCCCGGCGAGCCGGGAGAGCGGGGAGTCGGGGTCGGTGACGACGACCATCCGCGAGGCAGCGTCGATGCCGGCATCGGCGAAGGCCTGGAGGAACGCACGTCGCTGGCTGTCGGTCTCCACCGTCCCGCCGGACTTCGACGACACCACCACGACGGTGCGTTCGAGGTCGGAGGCGGTCGCCCGCGCGACCACCGACGGTGCGGTCGAGTCGAGGACCACCAGGTCGCATCCGAAGGTGCGGGTGACGACCTCGGGGGCCAGCGACGACCCACCCATGCCGCAGAGCACCACCCGGTCGATGCCCTCTCCCCACAGCTCGGCGCGCAACGCGTCGATCTCGGCCAGCAGGGGTCGCGACGACTCGTGCAGGCCTACCCAGCCCAGCCGGACGGCGGCCTCGGCCTGCGCCTCGCTGCCCCAGAGGGAGTCGTCCCCGGCCGCGATCCGGGACGCGACCTTGTCGGCGACCAGGTTGTCGAGCGTCGGGGCGTACTCCGCTCGGGCGACGGTGACCCGGAGGGGCTCCCTCACTGCCGCGCCTTCTCGAGCGCGGAGGAGATGGTGTCGAGGAGCTCCTGCCAGGACGCCGCGAACTTGTCGACGCCCTCGTCCTCCAGAACCTCCACGACGTCGTCGTAGGAGATCCCGACCGCGGCCAGGTCGTCGAGCACCTGCTGGGCCTCGGCGTATCGTCCGGTCACGGTGTCACCGGTGATCTCGGCGTGGTCGCCGGTGGCCTCGATCGTGGGCTCCGGCATGGTGTTGACGACACCAGGGGCGACCAGCTCGGTGACGTACATGGTGTCCGGCAGACTCGGGTCCTTGACCGAGGTCGACGCCCACAACGGCCGCTGGGGTCGGGCGCCCTGCGCCGCGAGCGCCTTCCAGCGGTCGGCGGCGAACCGTTGCTCGTGGATCTGGTAGGCCAGCCGGGCGTTCGCGATGGCCGCCCTGCTGCGCAGTGCCTTCGCCTCGGGCGTGCCGACCTTCTCCAGCCGCTTGTCGACCTCGGTGTCCACCCGGCTGACGAAGAAGGAAGCGACCGACTCGATCGAGGACAGGTCGTGGCCGTTGTCGCGGGCCTGCTCGAGCCCGCTCATGAAGGCGTCGATCACCTCGCGGTAACGGGTCAGCGCGAAGATCAGCGTGACGTTGACGCTGATCCCCTGTGCCAGCGCCGTGGTGATCGCGGGCAGCCCCTCGCGGGTGGCCGGGATCTTCACCATCAGGTTCGGACGGTCCACCAGCCACCACAGCGAGCGGGCCTCGGCGATGGTGGCGCCGGTGTCGTGCGCGAGCCGTGGGTCGACCTCGAGAGAGACCCGGCCGTCGAGCCCGACGGTCGCGTCGTAGACCGGACGGAGCTGGTCGCAGGCCCAGCGGACGTCGTACGCCGTGATCATCCGCGCCGCCTCGTCGGTCGACACCTTGCGCGCGGCCAGGTTGTGCACCTGCTCGGCGTAGTCGTCGGCGTTCGCCACCGCCTTCGAGAAGATGGTCGGGTTGGAGGTCACCCCGACGACCTGCCTGTCCTTGACCAGGCGCTGCAGGTGCCCCGACTCCAGTCGCTCCCGCGACAGGTCGTCCAGCCAGACCGAGACACCGGCCTCGGAGAGCGTCTTGAGACGGTCGTTCATGGCTACCAGTCCTTCGTGCTCGAGGATGGATTCAGGGGTTGCCGCCGGCGCCGTCACCCTGGGCGGCGGCGATGCTGGCGTGCGCTGCCTGTACGACGGACTCCGCGGTGATGCCGAACTCCGCGAACAGGGTCGCGAAGTCCGCCGAGGCCCCGAAGTGCTCGAGGCTGACGACTCGGCCGGTGTCGCCGACGACCTCGCGCCAACCCTGCGAGACAGCCGCCTCGACCGAGACACGCGCCGTGACCTCCCTCGGGAGCACGGCGTCGCGGTAGTCGGCGTCCTGCGCGTCGAACCACTCCCGACAGGGCATCGAGACCACCCGGGCGCGGATACCCTGGTCGGCGAGCTGTCGCTGCGCGGAGACGGCAAGCTGCACCTCCGAGCCGGTGCCGACCAGCAGCACCTCCGGGTCACCTCCCTCGGCGTCACGCAGCACGTAGGCGCCACGTGAGACCTGTTCGGTGCTGGCGAAACCGTCCACACCGCGCGGGAACGTGGGGACGTTCTGCCGGGTGAGGCAGAGCCCCGCCGGGCGGTCGGTGTGCTCGAGGACCGCGCGCCACGCGGCGACGGTCTCGTTGGCGTCGGCCGGTCGGACCACGTCGAGCCCCGGGATCGCACGCAGCGCCGCCAGGTGCTCGACGGGCTGGTGGGTGGGTCCGTCCTCGCCGAGCCCGATGGAGTCGTGCGTCCAGACGTTGGTGACCGGCAGCCCCATCAGGGCGGCCAGCCGGACCGCGGGGCGCATGTAGTCGCTGAAGATCAGGAACGTCCCGCCGTAGGGGCGGGTGCCGCCGTGCAGCGCGATCCCGTTGAGCACCGACCCCATGCCGTGCTCGCGTACGCCGAAGTGCAGGACACGGCCGTACTCGTCGCCCTGGAACTCCTTGGTCGAGCGCTCGGCCGGGATGAACGACGGCTCCCCCTTGGGGGTCGTGTTGTTGGAGTCGGCCAGGTCCGCGGACCCGCCCCACAGCTCCGGCAGGCCCGGTGCGATCGCGGCCAGCACGGCGCCGCTGGCCTTGCGGGTGGCCAGGCCCTTCTCGTCCGCGTCGAAGGTCGGCAGGGACTGCTGCCAGCCCGCCGGGAGGCGGCGCTCCCGCAGCCGGTCGAACAGGTCCCGGCGGTCACCGGCGTCGGCCGACCACCGGGAGAACGCCTCGTCCCACTCGGCCTGGGCCGCGCGGCCGCGCTCGGTGGCACCGCGGGTGAGCGCGAGCACCTCGTCGTCGACGTGGAAGGTCTGGTCCGGGTCGGAGCCCAGGATCCGCTTGGTGGCGGCGACCTCCTCCTCACCGAGGGCCGCCCCGTGAGCCTTGCCGGTGTTCTGCGCATTCGGTGCCGGCCAGCCGATGACCGTGCGCAGCGCGATGAAGCTCGGGCGGTCCGTCTCCGCCCTGGCCTTCTGCAGGGCGTCCCACAGCGCCTGCACGTCCTCCTCGTAGCCCTGACCGTCGTTGGTCCAGTCGATGCTCTGGACGTGCCAGCCGTACGCGGCGTACCGCGCGGCGACGT
>JBOHDD010000341.1:0-6147 GCA_050699155.1 Nocardioidaceae bacterium | reverse complement strand
GGCATCGGTCTCCTTCTCGGGTTGGCCGTCTTCCGGCTCGTCGCCCTGGTGATGACCGGACTGCCGCTACTGAAGGAGCTGAAGAAGCCATGACCGCCCTGCTGCCGCTGTCGACCGAGTCGTCGATCGAGATCGGGGAG
This sequence comes from Nocardioidaceae bacterium, assembly GCA_050699155.1. GTDB lineage: Bacteria > Actinomycetota > Actinomycetes > Propionibacteriales > Nocardioidaceae > JBOHDD01. The sequence goes on along the minus strand of JBOHDD010000341.1, from coordinate 6,007 downwards.
CACGTCGAACGCACCGTCTTCGGGCTGACATTCCACGTGGACACCATCTGGGCGACCGCCGTCGCGGGCAGCCTGGTCATCGGACTCGGCTTCGTGGCCCGCAGTTACCTGACGCGGGACTCCGAGGACCATGTCCCGAGCAAGGTGCAGCTGATCTGGGAGGGCGTCGTCGGCCAGGTCAACTCCCAGGTGGAGGACAACCTCGGCCGGGTGCACCCCTTCGCGGCGCCCCTGGCCATCTCGCTGTTCTTCTTCATCCTGTTCGCCAACTGGCTCGAGCTCATTCCCAGCGAGCTCAACCACGAGACGGGTCACCTGCTGCCCGCACCGACCGCCGACACCAACCTGACGTACGCGTTGGCGCTGGTGACGATCATCAGCGTGTGGGTCTACGGCATCCGCCAGAAGGGCGCCAAGGGCTACTTCAAGCATTTCCTCGAGCCCTACCCCATCATGCTTCCGCTGGAGATCCTTCAGGAGCTGATCAAGCCGGTCACGTTGGCGCTGCGGCTCTTCGGCAACATCTTCGCCGGCGGCATCATGCTCAGCCTGATCGCGCTGATCCCGTGGTACTTCGGTATGCCGCTGGCCAACGTCATCTGGAAGCTCTTCGACATGTTCATCGGTGCCATCCAGGCGTTCATCTTCGCGCTGCTGACGGTGCTCTACTTCGCGATGGCCGGTGGTAAGCACGGCGAGCACGAGGGCGATGATGGCGACGAGCGGGAACGGGAGCAGGAGAAGAAGCAGGAGGAGCAGGCGGCACCGGCGGCGGTGTGAGCAACCCGACAGCACAGCAAACACGCACCACGGGACCACAACGTTGGAAACATGCGCCCCACCGGCGCGAAACGAAGGAGAGACATGGCAGACGCAGCAAGCTTGGACTCGGCCATCACGACCGCCGGAGCCTTCATCGGCGGCGGTGTGGCCCTCGCCGGTGGCGCGATCGGCGCCGGTGTCGGTGACGGTCTGGCCGGGTCGTCGTACATCGAGGGTGTGGCCCGTCAGCCCGAGGCGCAGGGGCGGCTGCAGACCATCTTCTTCCTGACCGTCGGCCTGGTGGAGGCGATGTTCTTCATCAACCTGGCGTTCATGGCACTGTTCGTCTTCGTCCTCGGCGCCTGAGCGACGACGCCGGAACCAGGAGCAAAGGACACGTCTTATGACAAGCCTCTCTGCCGTCCCCATGCAGAGCAACTTCCTGGTCCCCAATGCGACGTTCATCGTCGAGCTGGTCGCGTTCGCGATCATGCTGGCCATCCTGGGCAAGTTCGTCATTCCGCCGATCAACCGCGCGATGACCGCCCGGCAGGAGGCGATCCGTCAGCAGTTCAAGGACCTGGAGCAGGCCAAGGCCGATGCGGCCGAGGCCGAGGAGCGCTTCCGTGCACAGATCACGGAGGCACGCCACGAGGCGGCCCGCATCCGCGAGGATGCCCGCGAGCAGGGCGCGAACATCATCGCGGAGATGCGCGAGCAGGCACGCGAGGAGTCGGACCGCATCGTCAAGCACGCCCATACGCAGCTCGACGCCGAGCGGCAGCAGGCGGTACAGCAGCTGCGCACCGAGGTGGGCTCCCTGGCCACCACGCTTGCCGCGCGGATCGTCGGTGAGAGCCTCGACGACGACGAGCGCAGCAGCCGGGTCGTCGACCGGTTTCTCGAGGCGCTCGAGTCCCAGCCCGAAGACGGTCGGCAGCCGGCCACGGAGGGAGCAAGCTGATGCGTGGCTCCTCCGCCGACGCGATGGCGGCGCTGACCGACGAGCTGCTCGCGCAGGCAGACAAGGGTGACCCGGCGCGCATCGCCGACGACCTGTTCGCGGTGTCGGACCTGCTGCGACGGGCGCCGACGCTGCGTCGTGTGGCGACCGACGTCTCGGTGGCCGCGGAGGCCAAGTCCGACCTGCTGCGTGGTCTCGTGCAGGAGCAGATCGACCCCGCGTCGATGACGCTGCTGGAGAAGGCGGTCGGCCTCCGCTGGTCGGAGACCCGCGACCTGGGAGACGCGCTCGACCACCTCGCGGTGATCGCCGTCGTCAAGGACGCCGAGCGGACCGGAGCCGCGGACAGGCTCGAGGACGAGCTGTTCGAGTTCGGCCGCATCGTCGAGGTCAACCCGGAGCTGCGAGACGCGCTGTCGGACCGGACGCGCTCGGTCGAGGACAAGCGGGCACTGGCGCGGGGCCTTCTCGAGGGACGGGCGGCGCCCTTCACGGTGCGCCTGGTCGAGCAGGCCCTCACCGGCACCTTCCGCACGGTCCCGCTGGCACTCGAGACCTACCGCAAGATCGCCTCGACGCATCGCAACCGGCTCGTCGCCGTCGTGCGTGTCGCCAACGAGCTCGGCGACGGCGAGCAGCGGCGGCTGGAGTCGGCGCTGACCGGGCAGTACGGCCGCGAGGTGCACGTGCACGTCCGCCTCGACCCGGACGTGATCGGTGGGATCAAGGTCGAGATCGGCGACGACGTCATCGACGGCACCGTTGCCAGCCGACTGCACGAGGCACGGCGCCGCCTCGCGGGGTGAGGCGGGAGGCACAGACGCATGGAGCCACACCAGATGTTCGACGAGAGAGAGCAGGACCAGACATCATGACGGAGCTTTCGATCCGCCCCGAGGAGATCCGGGACGCCCTCCAGCGCTTCGTGTCGGAGTACGAGCCGGAGACGGCGAGCCGCGAGGAGGTCGGTACCGTCTCCGAGGCCGGCGATGGCATCGCGCGTGTGACCGGCTTGCCCTCGGCCATGTCCAACGAGCTGTTGGAGTTCGAGGACGGCACGTTCGGCCTCGCCCTGAACCTCGACACCCGCGAGATCGGTGTGGTCATCCTCGGTGACTTCGAGGGCATCGAGGAGGGCCAGACGGTGCGGCGCACCGGCGAGATCCTCTCCGTGCCCGTCGGCGACGGCTACCTCGGCAGGGTGGTCGACCCGCTCGGCAGCCCGATCGACGGTCTCGGCGACATCGACACGTCCGAGCGCCGGGCGCTGGAGCTGCAGGCGCCCACGGTCGTACAACGGCAGAGCGTGAACCAGCCGATGGCAACCGGTATCAAGGCGATCGACGCGATGACCCCGATCGGGCGCGGGCAGCGACAGCTGATCATCGGCGACCGGGCGACCGGGAAGACCGCGATCGCGATCGACACGATCATCAACCAGAAGGAGTTCTGGGACACCGGCGACCCGAGCAAGCAGGTTCGTTGCATCTACGTCGGGATCGGCCAGAAGGGCTCGACGATCGCGGGCGTGCGCGGCGCCTTGGAGGAGTCCGGCGCGCTGGAGTACACGACGATCGTCGCCGCTCCGGCCAGCGACTCCGCCGGCTTCAAGTACCTCGCGCCGTACACCGGCTCGGCGATCGGCCAGCAGTGGATGTACGACGGCAAGCACGTGCTGATCGTCTTCGACGACCTGACCAAGCAGGCCGAGGCCTACCGCGCGGTCTCGCTGCTGCTGCGTCGCCCGCCGGGTCGTGAGGCCTACCCGGGCGACGTCTTCTACCTGCACAGCCGGCTGCTCGAGCGTTGCGCGAAGCTCTCCGACGAGATGGGCTCCGGCTCGATGACCGGGCTGCCGATCGTGGAGACCAAGGCCAACGACGTGTCGGCCTACATCCCGACCAACGTCATCTCGATCACCGACGGGCAGATCTTCCTGCAGTCCGACCTGTTCGCGGCCAACCAGCGCCCGGCCATGGACGTCGGCATCTCGGTGTCACGGGTGGGCGGCGCGGCCATGACCAAGGCCATGAAGACGGTCACCGGCTCGCTGAAGGTCGATCTCGCGCAGTACCGCGCGATGGAGGCGTTCGCGATGTTCGCCTCCGACCTCGACGCCGCCTCGCGCCAGCAGCTCGACCGTGGGCAGCGGCTGATGGCGCTGCTCCGGCAGCCGCAGTACTCTCCGTACTCCCTCGACGAGATGACGGTGTCGCTGTGGGCCGGCACGTCCGGCAAGCTCGACCCGGTCCCGACCGAGGACGTCTTGCGCTTCGAGCGTGAGTTCATCGACTACCTCCGCCGCCAGCACGCCGGTGTGCTCAGCTCCATCAGCGAGAGCCGCGAGTTCACCGACGACACGGCGGACGCGCTCGACCAGGCCTACGACGCCTTCCTCGACCAGTTCGAGACTGCCGAGGGCCACTCGGTCAAGGCGGGCCGAGAGGAGTTCGAGGCCCTCGAGGACGAGCAGGTCGAGCAGGAGCAGATCGTCCGGCAGAAGCGGGGCTGACACATGGCTGTCTCGCTGCGTGAGTACCGCGCACGGATCCGCTCGGTCGAGTCGACCAAGAAGATCACCCGTGCCATGGAGCTCATCGCCGCCTCCCGGATCATCAAGGCCCAGCAGCGCGCGCGCGAGGCGGAGCCGTACGCCCGTGAGCTGACTCGCGCCGTCTCCGCCGTGGCGACGTACTCGTCGGTGGACCACCCGCTGACCACCGAGCCGGACAACCCCGCGCGGGCGGCGATCCTGGTCGTCACCAGCGACCGCGGCCTCGCCGGGGCGTACTCCTCGAGCGTGATCAAGCAGGCCGAGCGCCTGACGGAGAAGCTGCACGAGGAGGGCAAGGAGGTCGACACCTACCTCACGGGGCGCAAGGGCGTCGCCTACTTCACCTTCCGACGGCGCCCCGTGGCCCGGGAGTGGACGGGGTTCTCCGACCAGCCGGCCTACGACGACGCGCAGGACATCGGCAAGACCCTGATCGAGGCGTTCATGGCCGGGCGCGAGCGGGGCGAGACCGACACGGGCGCGAGCGGAGTGGACGAGGTCCACGTGGTCTACACCCGCTTCAGGTCGATGCTGGTCCAAGAGCCCACCGACGTGCGGCTGCTGCCGCTGGAGGTGGTCGAGGGCGAGGAGAGGCCCGACGACCAGGACGTGCTCCCGCTGTACGAGTTCGAGCCCTCCCCCGAGGAGGTGCTCGACGCCCTGCTGCCGCGTTACGTCCAGAGTCGCATCTACTACGCGCTGCTGCAGGCGGCCGCCTCGGAGCTGGCCGCACGCCAGCGCGCGATGAAGGCCGCCACCGACAACGCCGAAGAGCTGATCAAGAAGTACAAGCGAATCGCCAACCAAGCCCGCCAGGCCGGCATTACCCAGGAAATCAGCGAGATCGTCGGCGGCGTCAATGCGCTGGCCGACGCGAACGCCGGGAGTGAGTGAGAGATATATGACTGCCACCATCGAACAGCGTGACGCCGCGGAGGGCACTGGCTCTGTCGGGCGCGTCGCGCGTGTGATCGGGCCCGTCGTGGACGCCGAGTTCCCGATCGAGGCGATGCCCGACATCTACAACGCCCTGCACGTCGACCTCGACCTCGCGGGCGAGCAGCACACGCTGACCCTCGAGGTCGCCCAGCACATCGGCGAGGGGATGGTCCGGGCCATCTCCATGCAGCCGACCGACGGCCTCGTCCGTGGCACTCAGGTCACCGACACCGGCGAGGCGATCTCGGTGCCGGTCGGCGACGTGACCAAGGGCCGGGTGTTCAACACCATCGGCGACTGCCTCAACCTCAAGGAGGGCGAGAGGCTCGAGGTCGAGGAGCGCTGGCCGATCCACCGCAAGGCCCCGGCGTTCGACCAACTCGAGGCCAAGACCGAGATGTTCCACACCGGCATCAAGGTCATCGACCTGCTCACGCCGTACGTCCTTGGGGGCAAGATCGGCCTGTTCGGCGGCGCGGGCGTGGGCAAGACCGTGCTGATCCAGGAGATGATCGCCCGCGTGGCGCGCGACCACGAGGGTGTGTCGGTCTTCGCCGGTGTGGGCGAGCGCACCCGCGAGGGCAACGACCTGATCACGGAGATGACCGAGTCCGAGGTCATCGGTCAGACGGCGCTGGTGTTCGGCCAGAAGGACGATCCCCCCGGCACCCGGCTGCGCGTGGCGCTGGCCGGTCTGACGATGGCGGAGTACTTCCGCGACGTTCAGAACCAGGACGTGCTGCTGTTCATCGACAACATCTTCCGGTTCACCCAGGCGGGTCAGGAGG
>JBOHDD010000340.1:0-2609 GCA_050699155.1 Nocardioidaceae bacterium | reverse complement strand
CCGCGATGTCCGGTGCCATGGGCGGCTCGGCGAGTGAGGAGTTCCTCGCCACCGCCGAGTACGGCGAGGACACCTACGTGCGCTGCTCCTCCTGCGACTACGCGGCCAACGTCGAGGCCGTCCGCGTACCCACGCCCGATCCGGTGGCGTACGACGATGTGCCCTCGGCCCATGCCGAGCAGACACCCGACACCCCGACCATCGAGACGCTGGTCGACCACCTGAATGCCAGGTTCGCCCGCGAGGACCGGCCCTGGCACGCCGGAGACACCCTGAAGAACGTCGTGGTCACGGTGGTCCAGCCCGACGGCACCCGCGAGCCGCTGGCGATCGGCGTACCCGGTGACCGTGACGTCGACCTGAAGCGCCTCGGTGCGCAGCTCGAGCCGGCGGAGGTCGAGCCCTTCACCGAGGCCGACTTCGCCGCCAACCCGGCACTGGTCAAGGGGTACATCGGCCCGGCGGCGCTGGGCGAGAAGAGCGCCTCCGAGGTCCGCTTCCTGGTGGACCCTCGTGTGGTCGAGGGCACTCGCTGGGTCACGGGCGCAAACGTGGCTGGCAGCCATGTGCTCGACCTGGTCGCCGGACGTGACTTCACCCCCGACGGCACCATCGAGGCTGCCGAGGTCCGCGAGGGTGACCCGTGTCCGCGCTGCGGCGGTGCCCTGGTGTCGGCGCGCGGCATCGAGATGGGACACATCTTCCAGCTCGGTCGGCGCTACGCCGAGGCGCTCGGCCTGCAGGTGCTCGACGAGAACGGCAAGCTCGTCACGGTGACGATGGGTTCCTACGGCATCGGCGTCTCGCGCGCCGTTGCCGCGATCGTGGAGAACTCCCACGACGAGCTCGGCATCGTCTGGCCGCGGGAGGTGTCGCCCGCCGACGTGCACGTCGTCGCGACCGGCAAGGACGCCGCGGTGTACGACGCGGCCGCGGGTCTCACCGCCGACCTCGAGTCCGCCGGCCTCACCGTGCTGTACGACGACCGGCAACGGGTGTCACCTGGCGTGAAGTTCAAGGACGCCGAGCTGGTCGGCGTACCCACGATCGTGGTGGTCGGCAAGGGCCTCGTCGACGGCGTGGTGGAGGTCAAGGACCGGCACAGCGGCGACCGCGAGAACGTCCCCCTCGACTCGGCCGTCGGCCATCTCGTCGGAGTGGTCCGTGGCGGTTGACGCTGTCATCTTCGACTGGGGCGGGACGCTCACGCCGTGGCGCACCATCGACTTCGCCGAGGAGGCGGCTGCGCTGGCGAAGGCCTGTGTCGACGGTGGGGACCCCGACGCAGCGGCGGCACTGCTGGCAGCCGGCGGCACCGTCTGGGAGCGGTCACGCGGCGAGCACCGCAGCGCCACGATCGCCGAGATCTTCGCGGTGGCCGGACTGACACTCGACGAGTCGAGGCTCCAGCCCTACCGCGACTTCTGGGAGCCGGCGACGATCACCGACCCCGACGCACCGTCGCTGTTCTCCGAGCTTCGGGCGGAGGGCATCAGGGTCGGCGTGCTGTCGAACACGGTGTGGCCGCGTGCGTGGCACCAGCAGATCTTCGTCCGTGACAACGTGCACGAGCTGATCGACGGGGCCGTGTACACCAGCGAGATCCCGTGGACCAAGCCGCACCCGAAGGCCTTCGCTGCGGCGATGCACGCGGTCGGGGTCAGCGACCCGGCGCGCTGCGTCTTCGTCGGTGACCGGCTGTTCGACGACATCTACGGCGCGCAGCGCTCGGGGATGCGTGCGGTGCACGTGCCGCACAGCGACGTACCCGCGAGCCATGCGGGCCACACGGAAGGGGAGCCGGACGCCGTCGTGCAGCGGCTTGCCGACATTCCGGCGGCCATCCGGCCGTGGCGGTGACGCGGCGCACACGACAGGGGCTATGGTTGCCCGCACAAATCAGTCAGAGCGAGGGGGACGGGTGTTCTTCGACGACTATCCACTGTTCTACGAGACGAGCGAGACGGCCTCATCGGCGAACCGGCTGAATCTACGCCACCATGCCATGATCGGGTCGAACCGCGACATTCTGGAAGGCGCCCGGGTGCTCGACCTGGCCAGCCACGACGGTCGCTGGTCCTTCGCCGCGCTGAAGGCAGGAGCCAGCCACGTCACGGGGGTCGAGGCACGACGCGAGCTGGTGGACAGCGCGAACAAGACGTTCGCGGAGTACGGCGTCGACCCCAGCACCTACAGCTTCATCCAGGGCGACATGTTCCAGGTGCTGACCCGTCGGGAGTTCGACATCGACGTCGTGCTCTGTCTCGGCTTCGTGTACCACACGCTGCGCTATCCGGAGCTCTTCCGAGGGATCATGGATGTCGGGCCGCGCCATGTCGTGGTCGACACCAAGGTCATCCTCGGCGACGAGCCGCTGGTGCGGCTCAACGTCAACCGCACCGGGGTGCAGAGCAACGCCGCCAAGGACAAGACCTCGCACCGGCGCAGGGCGATCGCGGGCTGGCCGTCGGTGCCCGCCCTGCGGATGATGCTCGACGTCTATGACCTCGACGTGGAGGAGCTGTACGACTGGCCGGCGCTGCTGGCCGAGCACCCGGAGGTACCGCGCCGGGCAGCGGGGGACTACTACACCGGCAACCGGGTGACGC
>JBOHDD010000339.1:0-4565 GCA_050699155.1 Nocardioidaceae bacterium | reverse complement strand
GCGCCCTGCAGGCTGAGCCCGGTCGCGAACAGCCGCTGGATCACCAGGTCGTGCAGGTCACGGGCGATGCGGTCGCGGTCAGCCAGCACCGCCAGCTCCGCGCGGTCCTCCTGTGCCTGGGCCCGGTCCAGCGCCAGCGCGGCCTGCGCCGCGAACCCCCGCAACGCCAGGATGTCGTCCTCGTCCAGCCACCGACGGCCCTGCGGCGTCGACGACCCCACGAGCACTGCCCCTCCTGCCCCGCTGGGCCCGGTGAACGGCACCAGCATCGCCGAGGAGATGCCCTCGGCGCCGGCCACCTCGATGCCCTCGGCCAGGTGCACGGTCGCGCCGTGGTCGACGACGTCGGCGAGCGCGCCGCCCCGCGGCAGGTCGTGCCCGACGAGATCCTCCGGGGACCCGTCGACCGCCTCGATCCGCAGCCCGCCGTCGTCCTGCTCCAGCACGATCACGGACATGTCGGCGCCGGCGATGTCGCGCACCCGGGCGGCGACCAGCCCCAGCGCCTCCGCGCGGTCGACACGGCCGAGCAGGGACTGCTGGATCTCCGCGGTGGCGGCCAGCCACCGCTCGCGCCGTCGTACCTGCTCGAACAGGCGGGCGTTCTCGACCGCCACCCCGGCCGCGGCCGCCAGCGCGACGATGGCCTGCTCGTCCTCCTCGGTGAAGTCCGCGGCGCCCTGCTTCTCGGTGAGGTAGAGGTTGCCGAACACCCGGTCGCGCACCCGCACCGGGACACCGAGGAAGGACCGCATCGGCGGGTGGTGCTCGGGGAACCCGTACGTCGATTGGTGCTCGGCCAGGTCGCTGAGCCGGATCGGCCGTGCGTCGCTGATCAGCAGGCCGAGGATGCCGTGGCCGCGCGGCAGCGGCCCGATCAGCGCACGCTGCTCGTCGCTGATCCCGTGGGTGATGAAGTCGACCAGCCCGTCGCCTTCCCGGTTCAGCACCCCGAGGGCGACGTACCGGGCGTTGGCCAGCCGGGCGGACGCGGCGACGATGCGCTGCAGCGTCGCATGCAGGTCGAGGTCACCCGCAACCGCGAAGACCGCGTCCAGCAGCGTGCGCACCCGCTCCTCGGCGGCCACGACGTCACGCACCCGGCCGACCACGCGCTCGAGCAGGTCCGCGAGCGGCTCGTCCTGGTCAGTCACACCCGGATTCTAGGTGCAACCCGCTCAGGACCACTCCTCGTGAGGCCGGAAGTCCCGTCCGGGTGGGGACCTGCAGCCCTGCTGTGCGCGCCTGCGCCGGGCGACCATGAAGGTGAGCACAGAACCGCAGCCGAGGAGGGGCCATGCAGGAGACGAGGAAGCCGGCGATCGTCGTAGGTGTGGACGGCTCGCCGAGCAGCCGTGCCGCGCTGGAGTTCGCACTCCGCGAGGGCGTCGCGCGGGGTTGCCCCGTCGAGGTGGTGACCGCATGGACCTGGTCCGGGCCGCACGAGCCGCTCGTGGGTCCGAGCACTCCGCACGAGGCGCGTGAGCGCGCCCAGCGGGCGCAGGACGACGCCGTCGCGGACGCGCTGCGGGAGGTACCCGCGTCCCCGGTGATCTCGCGCCAGGTGGTGCAGGGCGACCCCGCCAAGGTGCTGCTGCGCGCCGGTCGCGGCGCCGACTACCTGGTGGTCGGGAGCGCCCACAAGGGGCTGCTGAAGAGGGCCGTTCTCGGGTCGGTCAGCGAGTACTGCGTGCGCCACGCGGCGTGCCCGGTCGTGGTCATCCCGACCGTGCGGCAGCAGGCCGACGAGACGGCGTTGTCGGTCGCGCGCTGAGCCACCCCGTTAACAGAACCAGGGCAAGGAGGACGGTCATGCTGGTACGAGAGGTCATGAGCACGCCGGCGGTCACGGTGTCGGACCGGACGTCGCTGCGCGCGGCGCTGCGGATGCTCGACGAGCACAACATCACGGCGATGCCGGTGGTGGACGACCGCGGCGGCATCATCGGCGTGGTCAGCGAGGCCGACCTCGTACGCGACTCCGTGCTGCCCGACGGGCGCGCGCACATGATCCCGGTCCACCTCTCACGTTCGACCCCGCCCCGCCGCGTCGCCGACGTGATGACCACCTCCGCGCTCACCGTGACCGGCGGCAGCGACCTGGCCGACGCCGTCGAGCTGATGACCTCCACCATGGTCAAGAGCCTCCCCGTGGTGGACACCGGCCGGGTGGTCGGCGTGGTCAGCCGCCGCGACGTCGTGCACCTGCTCGCCCGGGTGGACGACCGCATCCAGGCCGAGGTGGCCGACCTGCTGCGCAGCGAGGGCACCGACTGGCTGGCCGACGTCGACGACGGCGTGGTGCGAGTCAGCGGACCCGCCGACCAGCACGAGCGCCGGATCGCCGAGGTGCTGGCCGGCTGCGTCGCCGGCGTCGTCGCGATCCACACCGGCTGATGACTCCAGGCGGCGGCCCGGTCCGGCGCGCGCGAGCGGGGGCAGCGCTCAGCGCAGCAGCTTCGAGGCCAGGACCGCCGCCTGGGTACGCCGCTCCAGGCCCAGCTTGGACAGAATGCTGGACACGTAGTTCTTGACCGTCTTCTCCGCCAGGTACAGCCGCTCACCGATCTGCCGGTTGGTCAGCCCCTCCGCGATCAGCGCCAGGATCTTGCGCTCCTGCCCGGTCAGGTCCTTCAGCTCCTCCTGCTGCGGCGGGCCGCTGCGCACTCGCTCGAGAACCCGCTGGGTCAGCGCAGGGTCGAGCAGCGACTGCCCGGCCGCGACCCGGCGCACCGCGTCGACCAGGTCGGTTCCGCTGATCTGCTTCAGCACATAACCCGACGCGCCGGCCATGATCGCGGCGAACAGCGCGTCGTCGTCGTCGTACGACGTGAGGATCAGGGCGTTGATGGTCGGGTCGATCGCCCGCACCTCGCGACACACCTCGATGCCCGACCCGTCCGGCAGCCGGCCGTCCAGGACCGCCACGTGCGGACGCAGCGCGGGGATCCGGCGGGCGCCCTCCTTGGCCGAGCCCGACTCCCCCACCACCTCGATGTCGTCCTCGGCCTCGAGCAGGTCACGCAGCCCCCGCCGCACCACCTCGTGGTCGTCGAGAAGGAACACCCGCACCGTGTCAGAGGACGTCTCCATGCCCCAGTTGTACCCGGGCGCGCACCCCGGACGCCATCCGGACACCGTCTGGCCACCGTTGCCCGCCTGCCGGATCCGGGACGAACGGCCCCACCCGGCGTGCCCAAGGGATCTGACGCCGGGGGACCGCCCCGAGAAGCATGGGAACCGGAGACAGCAGAACCGGCCGGGGAGGAACGATGAGAGCGATCGTGGTGTACGAGTCGATGTTCGGCAACACCGAGCGGGTGGCACAGGCGATCGGCGAGGGACTAGCACCCTACGGCGAGGTCCATGTCGTCGAGGTCGGCGAGGCGCCCACGGACCTCGGCGAGGTCGATCTGGTCGTGGTCGGCGGACCGACGCATGCTTTCGGCATGAGCCGGCCCAGCACCCGCGAGGACGCGCAGCGGCAGGCGGCTGCACCCGTGGTGTCGAGCCGGTGCGGCATACGGGAGTGGATCGGGCTGCTCGCCGACCACGCTGACGTCGGGCCCGCCGTACCGGTGGCGACCTTCGACACCAAGGTCCGCAAGGCACGCCGGCTGCCCGGGGCGGCCCGCGCGACGGCGAAGGCATTGCACGCGGTCGGCCACCGGACCGTTGCCGACCCGGAGAGCTTCTACGTCGCCGACACTCCCGGCCCGCTACAGAACGGAGAGCTCGACCGAGCCTTCCGGTGGGGCAACCTACTGGGCCGGAAGGAAGGCACGGTCGGCCAGACTCGGGAAGCTGAGCGTCGTTGACGTATCGGGGCCGGTGCCGTAGCGGGGGAGACGTCGACACGGGATCAGTCTTCAGGCGTCGCCGACTGGCGAGCCCCCGTCGCGGCCCGAACAGGGCTGTTCATGCGCACCGCCACCGACACGTCTGCATCCTCCGCTGGGGTCGGGTAACCCCGTCGTGCGGCCCGTACCCGCCGCCCACACGGGCTGGCCGACGTCGCCGCAGGCCACCCCGGGGCGGACAGGCTCCGTGTAGCGACGGTCACGCACGCAGTCTGCGCCCACGGACGGCATGCGCCTCGGTGGCCTGCGCCCCGGCGTGCCGGTTTCCGGCAGAATGAACGCCGAGCCGAGAGGAGAGCCGCCGCAGCGTCTACGGTGTCGACGGGCAGCAAGTGGCCGCGCCGCTAGCGCGTCGTGCACCCGTGGGTTGGGCACCAGGGCGACCGGCCGGTCCTGGCGACCGTAGGAAGCCGACTCGCAACAGCCGGAAGTAGTGCACCTGTACCGAGAGTCGTCGACACCTCCCCAATGCATCGACCTCGCCACACCACCACGCCGACCAGCCCCGGCATACGACTCCGTCGGCAAGGCAGACCTCACCCTGCCTGCCACGGCCACCATGGAGGCGTTCACACCTCTTGCAGATGCTCTGAAAAGGGCCGCGAATCAACCCTGGGTTGACCGGATCCAGTGGTGCACAGGGTCGAGTTCCCCTGGCGCGTTCCGGGACGCTCCGCGTCGTTGCTGGTGGGCGAGATGCGACCA
>JBOHDD010000338.1:0-2108 GCA_050699155.1 Nocardioidaceae bacterium | reverse complement strand
TGCACCGAACCTAACGGTGCAGGGGACCCCCGCGACGAACGACGGCGGCCCGCGCGGCGGTTCGCTCGATGCCGTCGGCGAACACCGGGTGCAACGCCAACGGGAGGTCATGACCCATCCCCGGGATGATCTGCAGCTCCGCACCGGGGATGGCCGCCGCCGTGGACCGTCCGCCCGACGGGTGCACCATCTTGTCGGCGCTGCCGTGGATGACCAGCACCGGGATCCGCAGTCGGCGCAGCTCGCGGCTGCGGTCGGTCTGGGTGAGCACGGCCAGCGTCTGCCGTGCCGTGCCGGCGGCGTTGACACCGCGGTCCCACGTGTCGCCGGCCCGTCGTGCCTTCTCCTCGTCGTCCTCGGGGTAGCCGGGTGAGCCGATCGCGTTCCACACCCGCACGGAATGGCGGACGTACGCCTCCCGCGTGCGCACGTTGCGCCCGAGGAGCATGGGGAGCAGCCGTGGGTCCTGCCAGCCGACGGTACGGCGCCCGGTCGAGGACATGATGGAGACCAGCGACAGCACCCGAGCCGGCTCGGCGACGGCCATCGTCTGGGCGATCATTCCTCCCATGGACACCCCGCACACATGAGCCGCATCGATGCCGAGGTGGTCCAGCACGCCGAAGGCGTCGTCGGCCAGGTCGTCCAGCCGGTAGGGCGCGGCGATCCGGCGACCGAGGAAGGCGTGCACCAGGTGCCGACGGCGCACCCGGTGTTCCCTGAGGTACGTCGACCAGCCGACGTCACGGTTGTCGTAGCGGATGACGCGAAAGCCGCGATCGGCGAGGTCTGTGCACAGCTCGTCGTGCCACCAGATCGACGGGCCACCGAGGCCCATCACCAGCAGCAGCGGAGGAGAGGACTCGGACCCGAACGTGCTGTAGGCGATCTGCACGCCGCTGGGCAACGTGGCATGGCCGTCGGTCATCGGTGTTCCCCTCAGGCTGACAGCTTGGTTACCGATGAGTTTACGAGGTGTGACAACACGCCGAACAGGGTAGTTGTGATCACCAATGAGGGAAGTACGGTCAGGTCCATGAGCAGCCCGCTGGCACCGTTTCTGTGCCCGCCGGGTTACGCCGGGCCGACGGGGCTACGAGCCCTGGCAGGTGAGGTCACCGTCGTGCGGGAGGCGGGTCACCTGGCCTACCGCAGGCCGGCACGAGCAAGTACCGACGGCGTCGGCCGCAACCACCCCGTACTCCTCATCCCCGGCTTCCTCGCCGGGGATGCGACGCTCCGGCCGATGGCGACTCGCCTTCGGGCACAGGGATACCGCACGTACCGCTCCCGGATGCATGCCAACGTTCGCTGCGCACAGGCGGCTGGCGAGGCGCTCGAGCACCGGCTCGAGGCGATCGTGCGTCGTCGCGAACGCCCGGTCGCGCTGGTCGGGCACAGCCTCGGCGGGCTGCTCGCCAAGGCACTGGCACACCGACGACCCGACCTGGTCGCGGGGATCGTGACGCTCGGCAGCCCCCTGCTGGCCCCCGGGGCCGTGCACTCGGCCCTGGCCCTCGACCTGATGCTGCTGCATCGGCTGCAGCGGATCGGCTTCACCGGGCTGATGAGCACCGACTGCACGAGTGGCGACTGTGCCCGGGAGAGCTGGGAGCAGCTGACCGCTCCCACCCGGAAGGGGTTCGCCTTCACCTCGGTCTACTCCCGTCGCGACGGCATCGTCGACTGGCGCGCGTGCCTGGATCCCGCGGCCTCGACGGTCGAGGTCGACTGCAGTCACGTCGGGATGGCCGTCGACCGGTCCACGCACGGCCAGGTGCTCGACGCCCTTGCGCGGATCACCGCACGGGCACGCCGAACGCGTCACTGTCGAGGTCACTCAACCATGGTGGGTCAGCCCCGCGCCGCGAGCATGTGAGTGCGGCCACCGTCGCCGCGACTGCCCCGATCTGCCGCAGGTCGCGCGGAACCAGGCTGCGCAGCGACGAGGCGTCGAGCTGCCCGCGCATCAGCAGCGCGGCCAGCAGCGCCGCCATGCAGGCGTCGCCGGCCCCCACGGTGTCGACGACGTCGACGGTCGGTGCGGGCACGTCCACGCGGTCGGCCGGCGTGGCCAGGCGGATGCCCTGCTCCCCCCTGGTCACGAC
>JBOHDD010000337.1:0-2505 GCA_050699155.1 Nocardioidaceae bacterium | reverse complement strand
GACCTTGCTGTGGGACACCAGCGCGGACTCGATCTCGGTCGTCGACAGCCGGTGGCCGGAGACGTTCATCACGTCGTCGACGCGGCCGAGCAGCCAGACGTCACCGTCCTCGTCGAGCTTCGCGCCGTCGCCGGCGAAGTACAGCCCGGGGAAACGTGACCAGTACGTGTCCTTGTACCGCTGGTCGTCGCCCCACAGGGTGCGCAGCATGGCCGGCCACGGCTCGGTCAGGGTGAGGTACCCGCCCGACCCGTTCGCGACCGGTTGGCCGGTGTCGTCGACGACCGCCGCCGAGACGCCGGGGATCGCGTGCATCGCCGAACCGGGCTTCGCGGCCGTGACGCCGGGCAGCGGGCTGATCATGATCATGCCGGTCTCGGTCTGCCACCAGGTGTCGACCACCGGGCAGCGCCCGCCGCCGATGTGGTCGCGGTACCACACGTAGGCCTCGGGGTTGATGGGCTCACCCACCGACCCGAGCACGCGCAGCGAGGAGAGGTCGAACTTCTCCGGTATCTCACTGCCCCACTTCATGAAGGTGCGGATCGCGGTCGGTGCGGTGTAGAAGATCGTCGCCTTGTGCTGCTCGATGATCTCCCACCAGCGACCCTTGTGGGGTGTGTCCGGTGTGCCCTCGTACATCAGGGACGTCGCACCGTTGGCCAGCGGGCCGTAGACGATGTACGAGTGCCCCGTCACCCAGCCGATGTCGGCCGAGCACCAGTAGACGTCGGTCTCCGGCTTGAGGTCGAAGACCGCCGAGTGGGTGTAGGCGCAGCCGGTGAGGTAGCCGCCGGTCGTGTGCAGGATGCCCTTCGGCTTGCCGGTGGTGCCGGAGGTGTACATCACGTAGAGCGGGTGCTCGGAGTCGAAGGCCTCGGGCTTGTGGTCCTTGCTCTGCCGCGGTACGACGTCGTGCCACCAGACGTCGCGTGAGTCGTTCCACTCCACGTCCTGGCCGGTACGGCGTACGACGAGGACCGACCGCACATCGGGACACCGGGAGACCGCCTCGTCGACGGCACTCTTCAGCGCGCTCGGAGCGCCCTTGCGGTAGCCGCCGTCCGCGGTGATCACCACCCGCGCGTCGCAGTCCTGGATGCGGGTGACCAGGGCGTCGGAGGAGAACCCGCCGAACACCACGGTGTGCGGTGCGCCGATGCGGGCGCAGGCCAGCATGGACACGACGGTCTCGAGGACCATCGGGAGGTAGATCGCGACCCGGTCCCCGGCCTCGACGCCGAGCTCGAGCAGCGCGTTGGCCGTCTGGGAGACCTCGTCCTTGAGCTCGGCGTACGTCAGGGTGCGGGTGTCGCCGGGCTCGCCGACCCAGTGGAACGCGACCTTGTCGCCGCGGCCCTCCTCGACGTGCCGGTCGACGCAGTTGTACGCCGCGTTCAGCCTCCCTCCGACGAACCACTTGGCGAACGGCGGGTTGTCCCAGTCCAGCACCCGGTCCCAGCGCTGTTCCCACGTCAGGCGCTCTGCCTGCTCCGCCCAGAAGGCGAGCCGGTCGGCGTCGGCCCTGGCGTACTCCTGCGCGGTCACGTTGGCATCGGCGGCGAGGTCTGCCGGTGGTTCGAAGCGCCGGTTCTCGTGCAGCAGGTTGGACAGTGTCTCGTCAGTCACGATGTCTCCTCGCTTGTGCCGTGGTCTCTGGCCCACGATAGGTGGAACACCGCCCGGCCACGAGGGGTGAGCCCGTGGCCGGGCGGCTGGATCGGGGGCGGCGGCCGGTCAGTGCCGGATGGCCTTCTCGGCTCCGGCTCCGGTCAGAGCGCGCACCTCGAGCTCGTCGTACTTGGCGTCCCCCTCGGCGTCAGGCCGCGATGTGACGGTCCCGAGCCACCCGAACAGGAAGCCTGCCGGGATCGAGATGATCCCGGGGTTGGGCAGCGGGAACAGCGACCAGTCGCTGTTCGGGAACAACGCGTCGGTCTCACCGGAGACCACCGGCGAGAACAGCACCAGCACCACAGCCGTGGTGAGGCCGCCGTAGATCGCCCACAGCGCGCCGCGGGTGTTGAAACGGCGCCAGAACAGGTTGTAGACCAGCGCCGGTACGTTGCCCGAGGCCGCGACCGCGAACGCGAGCGCGACCAGGAACGCGATGTTGAGGTTCTGCGCGAAGATCGACAGCACGATCGCGACCGCACCGATCCCGAAGGCCGCGATCCTCGCCACCTTGACCTCCTGGCCCTCCGACACCTCGCCCTTCTTGATCACGTTGGCGTAGATGTCGTGCGCGACCGAGGATGCCGAGGTCAGCGTCAGGCCGGCGACCACCGCCAAGATCGTGGCGAAGGCGACCGCGGATATCAGTGCCAACAGGACCGCGCCACCGAGAGAACCCTCGCCGCCGCCGACAGCCTCGGCGAGTCGTGGCGAGGCCAGGTTGCCGGACTCGTCCAGGTTGCCGGTGTCCAGCAGTGCCGCGGCACCGAAGCCGAGCGCCAGCGTCATCAGGTAGAAGGCGCCGATCAGCGTGATCGCCCACAGCACCGA
>JBOHDD010000336.1:0-4576 GCA_050699155.1 Nocardioidaceae bacterium | reverse complement strand
GGCCTACGTCGACCGGTACGCCGCGGACCTGGTGGAGATGCTGGGCCTGGTGGCCGCCGCCGGCGGTGTCTCGGTGATCGCGCACCCCTGGGGCAGGCACAGCCGTACGACCCTGGACGCGGGTGGGTTCGCCGAGCTGAAGCGGGCCGGGCTGGTCGGCCTCGAGGTGGACCATCAGGACCACGACGAGGCCGCGCGCTCGCAGCTGCGCGAGCTCGCCACCGGGCTCGGGCTGGTGGTCACCGGGTCCAGCGACTACCACGGTCAGGGCAAGGCCGACTGTCCGCTCGGGGTCAACACCACCGAACCCGATGAGCTCCAGGCCCTGCTCTCGGCCGCGTCCGCGTCCTCGACCGCCTCCGGTCGGACCACGCCGGCGCCGGTCATGCCATGACCGCGGTGGTGCGTGCCTGCATCGCGGGAGACGGCTGATGACGAGCGAGCAGCTCGGGTTCGGCGGCATGCCGCAGCGGTTGTACTCCGCCGCACCGACGCGGTTGACGAGCTACCTCGACTGTCCGCGGCGTTACCGGATGACCTATCTCGACCGCCCGACTCCGCCGAAGGGGCCGCCCTGGGCGCACAACGCCCTCGGCGCCGCGGTGCACACGGCCCTGGCCGGCTGGTGGCGGCTGCCGGCGCAGCGCCGCACCCCGGAGGCCGCGGGGCGACTGCTCGAGGACAGCTGGCTCACGGAGGGCTTCCGCGACGACGAGCAGAGTGATCGCCACCGGGCACGCGCCCGGGAGATGGTCGAGCGCTACGTCGGCGACGTCGACCCCGAGCAGGAGCCGGTCGGCGTCGAGCGGGTGGTGTCACTGCGCACGGACAGGGCAGGCTTGTGGGGTCGCGTAGACCGGATCGACGACCGGGCCGAGGGCCTGGTCGTCGTGGACTACAAGACCGGGCGGCACGTCCTCACTGTGGACGATGCCCGCGCGTCGCTGGCGATGGCGGTGTACGCAGCCGCCGCCGGCGTCACCCTTCGTCGTACCTGCCGGCGGGTGGAGCTGCACCATCTGCCGACGGGGGAGGTGCTGGCCTGGGACCACACCGCGGAGAGCCTCGAGCGGCACCTGCGTCGCGCGGACTCCCTGGCCGCCGAGGTGGCCACGGCGGACGCGGCCTTCAGGGCCGGTCTGCGCCAGGACGAGGTCGACGCGGTGTTCCCGCCGCACGCGGGACCGATGTGCGGCTGGTGCGACTTCAACCGGGTGTGCCCCGAGGGCAGGGCGGCCCGGGCCGCCCTGCCCTCCTGGGCTGGCCTGGCCGAGGACACCTGAGCCCCGGCCGGCAGATCGGCCTCACTCGCCGGAGCGGGCACGGGCGCGGGCCGGTGCGTAGGCCGCGGCCAGCCGGGCCAGCGCCACCGCGCCGACGAGCAGCCCGAAGTCGCGCAGCGCGACGTCGTAGAAGCCGGGCACGGTGAGCAGGTTGAGGATGATGCCGGCGAGCCAGGCGGCGACCAGCCAGCCACCGAAGCGTGGCGCCAAGGCGACCACGACCCCGGCGGCGATCTCGACCACGCCGACGGCGTACATCGCTTCCTGCCCCGTCCCCGGCACCAGCCCGTTGATCCACGGGGCGAGGTAGTCCGGCCAGGCCACGAGCAGGTTGGTGAACTTGTCCAGCCCGAAGACGATCGGCGCGACCGTGAAGACGGTGCGCAGGGCCAGGAAGGCCTGGTACGCCGGGTGGGACAGACCGGCGCTCCTGGCCTGGCGGGTGTCGACAGCCATGGGAGGCTCCCTTCTATAACCAATGATATTTGACGTTAGAAGCCTGGAGGGGTTTCTGTCAAGAGAGATTGGTTTTAGAATGGCGGCGTGAGAGACAGCGATGCCGAGGTGGCCGCGGTCGCGGCACTCGACGAGCCGACCCGCCGCGCGCTCTACGACCACGTGGCGCGTCAGCCCGAGCCGGTCAGCCGCGATGACGCGGCCGCTGCGGTGGACGTCCCCCGCTCGACCGCCGCCTTCCACCTCGACCGGCTGGCCGACGAGGGGCTGCTGGACGTGGTGTACGAGCGGCGCTCCGGTCGGACCGGACCGGGTGCCGGCCGGCCCTCGAAGCTCTACCGTCGCTCGCGGCGCGAGGTGGCCGTCTCGTTGCCGGGACGCAGGTACGAGGTCGTGGGCGAGCTGCTGGCGGCCGCGCTGGACGAGGCCGAGGCGTTGGGGGAGTCGCCGCAGGCCGTCCTCGAGCGGAAGGCCCGCGAGCTCGGCCGGCAGATGGGCGCCGTCGCGCGCGAGTCGGACCCGCGGTCCGACACCGGGGGCCTGATCGTCGAGGCCCTGGAGGCCCACGGCTTCGAGCCCCGCACCGAGGCCGACACCGTGGTGCTCGCGAACTGTCCGTTCCACGCCCTCGCCGAGCGGCACGCCGCGCTGGTGTGCGGGATGAACCTGCGGTTGCTGGACGGGCTCCTGGACTCCCTGACGCCCACAGGGATGCAGGCGCGGCTCGACCCGCAGCCCGGCCGGTGCTGCGTGCGGATCGAACCCGCGGACGAGTCCGGGGGCCGCCCGGCTGAGCCTCGCTAGCGGCCCCTCCGAGCGAACCGTGCGACCATCCGACGGGGCGCGTGCCTGGCGACGGTCGCCAGCACCGTATAGCGCTTGGTCGGCACCGAGAGTGCCTTCCCCGCGAGCAGGTCGTGCATCGCCTGCTGGACGACGGAGTCGGCGTCCAGCCACATCCACGATGGGATCCTGCTCATGTCCATCCGTCCACGCTGGTGGAACTCGGTGCGCACGAAGCCGGGGCAGAGGGCGGTGACCTTGATCCCCTTGTCGCGGTACTGGATGTTGAGCCACTCGGTGAGGCTGGTCAGCCAGGCCTTGTGCGCGCCGTACGTGCCCCGCGGCGTGAACCCCGCGACGCTGGACACGTTGATGATCTCGCCGCTGCCGCGCGCCTGCATCCGGTGGATCGCGGCATGCGTGAGCCGCAACGGCGCACGCACGAGTACGTCGAGACTGCGTTGCTCCTCCTCGATCGTGGTGTCCCCGAACCACTTCGCGATCCCGTAACCCGCGTTGTTGACCAGGGCCTGGATCGGCCGCCGGTCGTCGTTGATGCGGGCCTCGACGCGCGCAAGGGCCTCGGCGTCGGCAAGGTCGGCGGGCAGCACCTCGCAGGTCACGCCGTACGCCGTGGAGACCTCGTCGGCGACCGTCTTCAGCCGCGCCTCGTCCCGCGACACGAGCACCAGGTCGAAGCCGCGTTCGGCGTACGCGTTGGCGAAGACTCGGCCGATTCCCGCGGTGGGCCCGGTGATGAGTGCGATCGACATGGTGGGAGCATAAGCCGGGTGACGACGACCCTCGCGATCGCCAACCAGAAGGGCGGCGTCGCCAAGACGACGACGGTGGCCTCGCTCGGCGCCGCGCTGGCCGAGCTCGACCAGCGCGTCCTGCTGGTGGATCTCGACCCGCAGTCGTGTCTGACGTTCTCCCTCGGCATCGACCCGGAGGACCTCGACACCTCGGTCCATGACGTCCTGCTGGCCACCAGGGACGCCGCCGACATCGTCCTCAACACCGACGAGGGCCCGCATCTGCTGCCCGCCACGATCGAGCTCGCGGGTACCGAGGCCGCACTGCTGACCCGCACGGGTCGCGAGCACGCCCTCCGGGTTGCCCTGGAGCCCCTGAACGACCACTACGACTGGGTTCTCCTCGACTGCCCGCCCTCGCTCGGGGTGCTGACCGTCGGCGCGCTCTCGGCCGCGGACTCGGTTCTCATCCCACTGCAGTGCGAGACCCTGTCCCATCGCGGCGTGGGCCAGCTGCTGGACACCGTGCACGACGTACGCCGGTTCACCAACCGGGGCCTGACGATCCTCGGCGTGCTACCCACCCTGTACGACGGGCGCACCAACCACGCCCGTGCGGTGCTCGAGACGATCTCGCAGGCGTACGACCTGGCCGTGCTGCAGCCGCCGATCCCGAAGACGATCCGGTTCGCCGAGGCCCCTGCGGCCGGTCGCTCGATCCTCGGGACCGCGCGGAGCCATCCTGGGGCACAGGCCTACCGGGAGCTCGCGGCCCGGCTATACCGGAGCGTCGACACGGTCGTCTGAGCCGGTGGGGGACACCCGTGGCACCGGTCGTCACCGCGAATGCCTGCCGATCACCCTAGGATGGGCCGGTGACCTCCCATCTGCCGCGCGTGCTGCTGGCACTTCTCGCCGCAGTGACGCTAGTGCTGACGGTGGGCGGTGCCGTCGGTCTGTGGCAGACAGGGGCACCGGCGTCCAGGTGGGACGCGCAGCGGCAGGTGGCCAGGTCGCCGGAGTCAGGTGGCCCGCTGATGCGGCCGGCTGCCAAGGTGATGACCCGGGAGATGGAGGGCGGCAGCGGTGATGTCCGGTCGCCGCACGGTGCGGGCCGGGATGCGCCCGCTGACACGCGTTCCAGTAGGGCCGAGTCAGCGCTGTCACTGCCAGCGCGTTCGGGTCTGGGGCGCCGGGTGGTGTTCGACATGGGCGAGCAGCGGGTCTGGCTGGTCGGCGCCGCGGGTGCGGTGCGGCGTACGTATCCCGTCTCCGGCTCGCAGCACCGCAACCTCTCAC
>JBOHDD010000335.1:0-4466 GCA_050699155.1 Nocardioidaceae bacterium | reverse complement strand
CCGTCGCCGGCCCGGAACATCCCCGCCGGGACCGAGGCCGACAGCTGGTTGCCGGTGCGCTCACGGACCCGGCCGAGCCGGTCGTACTCCGTGACGACACCCTCGAGCAGGCGGAACATCGACTCGTACAGCGCGACGTCGATCTCCTGGGCGGCACCGTCCTGGACGTCGCGATGGTAGACGGCACCGAGGGCACCGACGGCGGCGAACAGACCCGTCACGTAGTCGGTGAGGGAGATCGACGGCAGGATCGGCGGCCGGTCGGCGTACCCGCTGATGTAGGTGTAGCCGCTGTAGCCCGTCGCCGGCGTGCCGAACCCGGCGCGTTCGCGGTGGGGACCGGTCTGGCCGAAGCCGCTGACACGGACCACGATGAGGTCCGGGTTGGCCTCCCGGAGACGGTCGAGGCCCAGCCCCCACCGCTGCATGGTGCCTGGCCGAAAGTTCTCGATCAGGATGTCGCGCGACGCCAGCAGCCGGCAGAAGATGCCCTGGCCCTCGTCGCTGCGCAGGTCCAGCGTGACGCCGCGCTTGTTGCGCGCCGACACCGCCCAGGTCAGCGACTCGGCGCCGTCGAACGGCTCCATGCCACGCAGCGGGTCACCGCTCCCGGGCATCTCCACCTTGACGACGTCGGCGCCCATGTCGCCGAGCAGCGCCGCGGCGAACGGTCCCGCGTACACGGTCGCGGCGTCCAGCACGCGTAGTCCTGCCAACGGCCCGCTCATGCACCCTCCCTCGTCCCGGTTTCCTCGACGAGACCGAGCCCCTTTGAGACCCGGGCCCCGGCCTCGGTCGTCAGGTCCACGGCCTGCCTGAAGGCCGGCTTCTTCGCCAGGCGCGACGACGGCCCGGCCAGCACCACGGCCGCGACGACGCTGCCGAACCGGTCCCGGACCGGGGCGGCGACTGACGCCACGCCGACCTCACGCTCGCCGTCGGTGAAGGCCCAGCCCTGCCTGCGCACCCTGGCGAGGTCGCGGGACAGCCTCGAGGCGTCGAACTCGCGCCGCTCCTCGCCCTGGTGGGCGTGGCTGGTGCGTGCCAGGGCCTCGCCCTCGTCGGCTTCGAGCCAGGCGAGCAGCACCTTGGCACTCGCACCGACATGCAGCGGGAAGGGCACACCGACCTGGCCCATCGTGCGCAGGTTCAGCCGGCTCGGCACCACCTCGACCGGAACCCGGCTGCTGCCATGGCGAAGGTGCAGCTCGGCATTCTCCTGTGTCCGGTCGCGCAGCCACTCCAGATGTGGTCGCGCGACGTGCCTCACCTCGAGCCCGTCGGCGACCCGCGAGCCGAGGTGCAGCAGGGTCACGCCGAGCCGGTACCCCTGCGCGTCCTGCTCGAGCAGGCCGTGCTCTGCCATCCCCTTCATCAGCCGGTACGCCGTCGGAGCGCTCATGCCCAGACGCGCGGCGACGGCGCGGGGGTCCAACCTGGCGACGCCGTCGGGGTACGACTGCAAGATCGCCATGACCTTGTCCAGCACTCCGACGTCGCTCACCGTTGCTCCAATATATGGATCGTTGTCCACGTTTTGTGCGAGCCGTGTCTACTCGCTCGGTTCCGAACGGCGCAACACCCGTTCCCGCGATGCGAGACCGGCACTCGCGCGCACCCGGCCGGATCGGGTTCGCTGCAAGCGCACAGTCACAACGACAGTCCGGAGGCGGGATGGGCAGCCGACAGGCCGTGTACACCCACGGCCACCACGAGTCCGTGCTCCGCTCGCACAGATGGCGCACCGCCGCCAACTCGGCGGGCTACCTGCTGCCGCGACTGCGCCCGGAGATGTCCCTGCTCGACGTCGGCTGCGGCCCCGGCACGATCACCGCCGACCTCGCCGACCTGGTCGCGCCGGGCACCGTGACGGCCGTCGACACCGCGGTCGACGTGCTCGACCTGGCACGCGCGGAGACGGCTCGAAGCGAGGGCAGGGTCATCTTCGCCGTGGCCGATGTGCACGGTCTGCCCTTCCCGGAGGCGACCTTCGACGTCACGCACGCACACCAGGTGCTGCAGCATGTCGCCGATCCGGTCCAGGCGCTGAGGGAGCTGCGCCGCGTCTGCGTGCCGGGCGGGACGGTCGCCGTACGTGACAGCGACTACGGCGGGTTCACCTGGTATCCCGCCGTACCCGAGCTGGACGAGTGGCTACGCCTGTACCAGTCGGTCGCACGAGCCAACCGGGGTGAGCCGGACGCGGGACGGCGACTGTTGTCCTGGGCACGTCAGGCCGGCCTGCACGACATCAGCGCGACCTCGTCGACCTGGTGCTACGCAACTCCGGAGGACCGACAGTGGTGGGCCGGGCTCTGGGCGGACAGGGTGCGCGGCTCCAGGATGGCCGAGCAGGCCCTGTCCACCGGCCTGGCAGGACGGCGAGACCTCGAGCGGATCGCGGACGGGTGGCTGACGTGGGCAGCGGAGGAGGACGGATGGATGTCGCTGCTGCACGCCGAGGTCCTCGCGCGGGCCTGACCGCTACCTGCATGGCCACCAGCGGCAGAGCCAGCGGGACACAGCAGCGCGTACGCCGGGGGCCGCCCGCTCCAGAGGCAGGGCGTTCCCGGTACCGGTGAACGTGCGGGTCGACACTCGGACATCCGGGCCGTAGACGGACCGGTGCAGGTCGGCTGCCTCGGGCCGGTTGAGGGCATCCCGCTCGCCGAAGAGCAGGAGGACGGGCACATCGACCAGGTGCGCGGCCCCGGTGTTCGCCGCGGCCAGCTGTGCCAGCGTGACGGCATCACCGCAGGGGTCGGGGACCCAGCGTCTGGTGGCCCATCGCTGCACTCTCCTGGGCGCGGTCACGAACAACATCGCGCGGTAGACACGCCTGCTCCGGCCGAACCGCGCGTAGTGCCGGTCGGCACCGGTCGCCAGCGTCAGCGCGCAGGCCCGGTGCTGCGCCTCGCTCTCGCTGACCGCGAGCTGGGAGACCCCGAGGTCGGACCACGACATCAACACCAGGCCGTGCACGCCGCGGAAGGACGCCGCCGCGAGCTGCGCGATACCGGCACCCACCGAGTGACCCACCAGGGCCACTCGGCGAGCCTTGGGATGCCACGTCGGTGAGGTGTAGCGACCGGACCGCACCGCGGAGACCACCTGTTGCACCATGTCGGCCTGCGCACCAAGACAGGTGTGCATGCCATCCGGATGAGGGCTCGCCCCGTAGCCCAGCCTGTCCACGACGACGGCAACATGCCCGGCCGCGGCCATCCGGCGCACGAAGTCGTAGCGAGGGAACCGGCGTGGCCCCCAGAACGAGCCGGTGGTGGTGATGTCGTGGATGTAGACGCTCATCACCGGGACCACACCCCGGGTCAGCCTCGCCGGTGGACCTACGAGGTGCGCACGAAGCCGGTAGCGCCGGCCGTCGGCCGCGCACGGCAACAGGCTGCGGTTCCGGTTGACCACGGACACCGTGACGGGGACCGTCGCGACCGTCGATCTCATCGGCCCCCGGTCCGGACCGATGCGCCCCGCCGCCGGTGTCGCCGCCGCCGTCCCCACCATGAGCGCACCGGCCAGCAGCGCCGCTGCCCAACCTCCCCGCGTGCTCAGCCCCCGAGTCCCGACAGATCCCATCCCTGCCCCCACGCTCGCTACTATTGATGATAGTCTCAATAAGGTCGGAGTCGTTGTCAAGAGCCCGGGGTGAGCACACGGTGAGCACACGCCCGCGACAGCGCCTCTCACCACGGCAGCGACGCGGCGCCATCGTCGCGACGGCCCTCGAGGTCTTCGCCACCCGCGACCCGGCGACGGTGACGATGGATCGGCTCGCCGCCGAGACGCAGACCTCACCGGCGCTGATCTACCACTACTTCGGCAACAAGCAGAACCTGGCGATCGCGGCCCTCAACGCCGCGGCGGACGAGCTCATCGACCGGCTCACCCGTGACCCATCGCTGACCGCCGCCGACCAGCTGAACCGGGGCCTGACGACCTACCTCGACTACGTCACCTCGCATCCGAGTGCCTGGTCTGCCCTGCTGACCGCGAACGCCTCTGCAGACGACCCCGTCGCCGCGATCGCCCGCAGGGTCGACGACCACGCCCTCGGCATCGCCGTACACGCTCTCGGGACAGACCCCCCGCCGGCAGCTCTGGGGCTGAGCCTGCGCGCCTGGCTGGACTACGTCAAACGTGCATGTGCGGAGTGGCTCGTCGACCCCGCAATCACCCGGACCCAGCTGCACGCGATGTTGGCCACCGCCTTCGTCGGCGCCGTCCAGGCCGCGACCACAGCAGACCCTGAGAGCCGGCAGGCCCTCGACGTCCTACTCGGCACTCGCTAGCCGAGGGAACCTTCGAGACGTCCGTCCGCGTCGAACGCCATCGGCACCGGGTCACCCTCGACCGACAGTCGGTCACTGGCCTCCACCTGGTCGCGCATCGACTCCGACACCAGCAGCCTCTCCAGGTTCAGCGTGCTGTGCATCCGCACCACCCGGGCG
>JBOHDD010000334.1:0-1778 GCA_050699155.1 Nocardioidaceae bacterium | reverse complement strand
GTTCCGCGACTTGTGGTGAGTCTGTGCAGCGCCGCCGACGGCGCGCCGTACCTGCTGATGAAGGGTCCCGAACCGGACTACCAGTGGGAGCGCTTCGCGGCCGCCGTGCGCACCGTGGTGGAGCGGTTCGGCGTATCACTGACGATCGGGCTCGGAGCCGTGCCGATGGCGCTGCCCCACACCCGGCCGTTGATGCTGACCACGCACTCGGCGCAGCCCGAACACCTCGACAAGCCCAACATCTGGAAGGGCAACATCCGCGTCCCCGGCAGTGCCGCCGCGGTGCTGGAGGTCCGGCTGGGGGAGTGGGGTCATCGCTGCATGGGGTTCGTCGCGCACGTCCCGCATTATGTCGCGCAGCATGACTACCCGCAGGCGGCCGTCGAGCTGGTCGAGGCGGTCGCCCGCCAGACCGGTCTGCAGGTGTCACCGGGCGCCCTCGTCGACGCGGCCCGGGAGCGCGCCACCGAGATCGCCGCACAGGTCGAGGCCTCCGAGGACATCCAGGAGGCGGTCACGGCCCTCGAGCAGCAGTACGACGCCTTCACCCGTGCGTCGGAGTCCTCGCTGCTGGCCGACGAGGCCCCCATCCCGTCGGCCGAGGAGCTGGGCGCAGAGTTCGAGAGGTTCCTGGCCGGCCTCGACCGGCGCGACGACCAGGGCTGACCGCCACCGCGGCGTCGGCGTCGGCGTGCGACGATGCCCGCGTGCCTGAGTCGTTGAAGGAGATCGTCGACCTGCTCGACCTCGAGCAGGTCGAGGTCGACCTGTTCCGGGGTCGTCAGCCCAAGACCAGCAGGCAGCGGGTGTTCGGCGGTCAGGTGGCAGCACAGGCACTGCGCGCCGCGAGCGCGTCCGCTCCCGAGGGCCGCTGGGTGCACTCCCTGCACGCGTACTTCCTCCGCGGCGGCGACCCTGCCACCCCGATCATCTACGACGTCGAACGCATCCGCGACGGTCGTTCGTTCAGCACCCGCCGGGTGGTGGCCCGGCAGCACGGGCGGGCGATCTTCTACCTGACGGCCTCCTTCCAGATCGACGAGGGCGGGTACGACCACCAGGACGTGATGCCCGACGTACCGTCGCCATCGGACTGCCCGACGATGGGCGAGGTCTACGAGCGGGCCACCGGGCAGAGCGCCAGGGCCTGGGAGAGCGAGTGGGCGGCGCTCGAGGTGCGATACGTCGGCGACTCCGGCACCGGCAGGACGATCCCGGCGGACGAGCGTCCAGCCCAGATGCGGCTCTGGATGCGGGCCTCGGGTGAGCTCAGCGACGACCGGGTCCTGAACACCTGTGTCCTCGCCTACGCCAGCGACCTCACCCTGCTCGGTGCCGCCCTGGTGCCGCACGCGGTGTCCATCTCCTCACCCAGGATCCAGCCGGCGTCGCTGGACCATGCGATGTGGTTCCACCGGACGTTCCGGGCCGACCAGTGGCTGCTCTATGACCAGGTGGCGCCGTCGGCCAGTGGTGCGCGCGGGTTCACCCACGGCCGCGTGTTCACCGAGGACGGCCGCCTCGTCGCGTCGGTGGCGCAGGAGGGCCTGATCCGGCCTCGCTGACGCCGGTCGGCGTGGCGGGCGTCACGTGGAACCACCTGCCGCGCCCCCGCGTGCGCGTGCCAGACTGTTGTCGACGAGTTGTTGACACTCGCGCGCTCCGGGGTCGGTGAGATTCCGAACCGGCGGTGACAGTCCGCGACCCGCTGAGGATCTGCGAATGATCGCGGCGGTTGACCTGGTGGAACTCCAGGACCGACGGTGACAGTCCGGATG
>JBOHDD010000333.1:0-6414 GCA_050699155.1 Nocardioidaceae bacterium | reverse complement strand
TGGTCGGTGACTTCGACCTGCGGTTCCCGCACGGCCCCCCGTCGATGGTCGAGGCCGACAACCTGACCGTGAGGGGAGACTGGACCTTCGGGGCCGGTGTGCGTGTGGTCGGTGACGCGCTCGTGGGCGAGGACGGTTCACCAGGGAAGATCCCCGACTCTCGCGTGCTCGGGCAGCGCTAGGCATCGCCGTTGAGACACCGCGGTTAGGGTTTGCGCCATGGCCAGTCACCTGCGTTCCGTCGAAGAGCACCTGCAGCACATCCTCGAGGTGGTCGGGCCACTGGCGCCGTACGAGCAGCCACTGCTCGAGACGCTGGGGCTGCCGCTGTGCGAGAACGTCAGCGCTCCGATCGCGCTGCCGAGCTTCGACAACTCCTCGATGGACGGCTACGCCGTGCGCTCCGACGATGTGGTCGGCGCCGCCGACGACGGGCCGGTGCGGCTGCCGGTGGTGGGAGAGTCGGCGGCCGGCCAGACCAAGGCGTACGCCCTCGCCGGCGGGACGGCCCTGCGCATCATGACCGGCGCACCGCTGCCGTCCGGCGCTGACGCGGTGGTGCCGCTGGAGTGGACCAACGAGGGTGTCGCGGAGGTCCAGATCTACCGGGCGCCCGGTCCCGGACAGCACGTCCGGCACGCCGGCGAGGACGTCCAGGTCGGCGACCCCCTGCTCGACGAAGGGGCAAGCATCGGACCGCGCGCGGTCGGGCTGCTCGCCGCCGTGGGCCGGTCCCAGGTCAGGTCCCGCCCGCGTCCGCGGGTCGTCGTGGTCTCCACCGGTTCCGAGCTGCGCGAGCCGGGCACCGACCTCGGGTTCGACTCGATCTACGACTCCAACAGCTTCATGCTGGCGGCCGCCGTACGCGCCACGGGTGCCATCGCCTACCGCGTCGGGATCGTGCCCGACGACCCGACGCGGTTCGCCAACGCGCTGTCGGACCAGCTGGTTCGCGCCGACGTCGTGATCACCAGTGGCGGTGTCAGCAAGGGTGACTACGACGTGGTCAAGGAGGTGCTTGGCAAGGTCGGCACCGTCGACTTCTGCGAGGTCGCCATGCAGCCAGGCAAGCCGCAGGGCTTCGGCACCGTCGGCGAGGACTCGACCCCGATCTTCGCGCTGCCCGGCAACCCGGTGTCGTCGTACGTCTCCTTCGAGGTCTTCGTCGTACCCGCGCTGCGGCGGATGATGGGCAAGGTGCCGTACCGCCGGCCAGTGGTCCGGGCCCCCTGCGCGCACGGGTTCAGGTCCATCGAGGGAAAGCGGCAGTTCGTGCGCGGGCTCTTCACGGTCGAGGCCGGGGGAGCTCAGGTCAGTGTCGTCGGGGGGCACGGGTCACACCTGCTCGGCGACCTCGCGCACTCCAACGGCCTGATCGTGGTGCCCGAGGACGTCACGGTGGTCGACCCCGGCTCGAGTGTCGAGGTCATGGTTCTCGACCGGGACTTCTGATGGACCCGGACGAGTTGCGGCTGACCCACGTCGACGAGAGCGGCGCGGCCCGCATGGTCGACGTGTCGGAGAAGCAGCCGACCGCGAGGACAGCGTCCGCCTCCGGCATGGTTCGGGTGTCCGCCGAGGTCGTCGCCCTGCTACGCGGGGAGGGTGTGCCCAAGGGCGATGCGCTCGGAGTCGCCCGGGTGGCCGGGATCATGGCCGCGAAACGCACTCCCGACCTGGTGCCGCTGTGCCATCCGATCGCGGTGTCCGGGGTCACCGTCGACCTGCGCGTCGAGGACGACGGTGTGCACATCGAGGCGACCGTCCGCACGACCGACCGGACAGGCGTGGAGATGGAGGCCCTGACCGCGGTGAGCGTCGCCGGCCTTGCGGTGGTCGACATGGTCAAGGCCGTCGACAAGGGTGCCGTGATCACCGACGTACGCGTCGACTCCAAGAGCGGAGGCCGCAGCGGCAACTGGCGGCGGGAGCCGCGATGACCGCGAGCGAGCAGGCGGCCGTGCGCGCGCTGGTCGTCACCATCTCCAACCGTGCGGCGGCCGGGGTGTACGAGGACC
Source organism: Nocardioidaceae bacterium (assembly GCA_050699155.1). Classification (GTDB taxonomy): domain Bacteria; phylum Actinomycetota; class Actinomycetes; order Propionibacteriales; family Nocardioidaceae; genus JBOHDD01. The sequence continues at coordinate 4,396 of JBOHDD010000333.1, read as the reverse complement.
GCGGCGGACCCATCATCGTCGAGGCGCTGCGGGGGCTGGGGTGCGACGTTGACGGTCCGGTCGTCGTACCCGACGGCGACCCGGTGGCGGACGCGCTCGCCCAGGCAGTGAGTGACGGGTACGCCGCCGTGCTCACCACCGGCGGCACCGGTCTCTCCCCGACCGACCTCACACCGGAGATGACGCGCCGGGTGATCGCCACCGAGGTCCCCGGGCTCGGTGAGGCGATCCGGGCGTACGGGGTGCGCAACGGCGTACCGACTGCAGCCCTGTCCCGCGGGATCTGTGGCGTCGCCCGTGGGACCCTGATCGTGAACCTGCCCGGGTCGCCGGGCGGCGTGCGCGACGGGTTGGCCGTGCTCGGTCCGGTCCTGCTGCACGCGATCGACCAGATCGGCGGCGGCGACCACCCGCAGCCTCCCCCCGGGATGGGGGCGTCCTGAGCGGCGGGTGGCCCTACCGCCTCTCTTGCGGGCGGGTGGGTCTGCGGCCGATCAGGCACCGCGACCGGCGTGCCTGGCTGCGGCTGCGGCGCGACAACCGAGCCTGGCTGCGTGAGTGGGATGCGACCATGCCACCCGGCGGACCGCCGCGCAGCAGCAGCTTCACCCGGATGGTGCGCGAGCTGCGGGCACTGGCTCGAGAAGGGCGAGCGCTGCCGTTCGTGGTCACCTACGACGACGCGGTGGTCGGGCAGGTGACCGTCAGCAACATCGTGTGGGGGTCGGCCAGGTGGGCACAGATCGGCTACTGGATCGACGAGGGCCACGCCGGTCGCGGGATCATCCCGACCGCGGTGGCGATGGCGGTCGATCACACCTTCGGTGAGCTCGGCCTGCACCGCGTCGAGATCGCGATCCGGCCGGAGAACCCCGCATCCCTGCGTGTGGTGGAGAAACTCGGGTTCACCCGGATCGGGGAGGCGCCGCGGTACCTGCACATCAACGGCGCCTGGCGCGACCATGTGCTGTTCGCGTTGACCGCCGAGGAGGTGTCCGAGGGGCTGCTGGCGAGGTGGGAGAAGAGCCGCTCGGACTGAATCACACCAGCCACACAAGTTCTCACGCGACACACCGTTCCTGATGCGGGTTCGTGGACGTGGCCGGCCTTAACGTCGTCCCCGTGGGTTTGTCGGGATTCCTCTACGTCGCGATCGTCGTGGGCTGGGCGGTCTATCTGGTGCCGTTCGCCCTCAAGCGGTACGACGAGGCGACCCGCAACCGCTCGGTCGACAAGTTCTCCTCGGCAATGCGTGTCCTCGGCCGGCGTGACGATGACACGGCCGGGATGGGCGCGGAGGTGGATCCTGGGGCTGCTCGGGCTGCGGGGGTCGCTGCCACGGTCGCCGAGTCCGCCGGCGAGTCGGCCCGCGCAGCCGTGGCGAGCCGGCAGGCGCAGCGTCGGGCGGCCGTGGTCGCCGCCAGGCGGCGCCGTCGGGTGCTGCTCACCCTGCTGGTGCTGACGGTCGCCACGGCCACGGTGGCGGTGTTCTCGCTGATCCCTTGGTGGAGCGTGGGGATCCCTGCCGGGCTCGTGGCGTTGTGGCTGGTGACCTGCCGTACCCAGGTCCGACTGGAGAGCGACGCCTACTGGACCGATGTCGCGGCCGCCGGCTCCTCCTCGACCGCCGCCTCCGCCTCCGCCGGCATCGACCTCGAGACCGGCACAACTCACCTTCCGGACGCCCGTGATGGTGAGTTCTCCCGGGCTCGTCGACTGGACGCCGGGCCAGCGGTGGCTGAAGGCTCTCCGGGCGACGATGAGCCGACCGTGGTACTCGACGAGGCCGCCCGCTCTCAGATCGCTGTCCCGTTGGAGACCAGTGATGGTGAGACATTGTGGGATCCGGTCCCGGTAACGCTTCCGACGTACGTCTCCAAGCCGCGAGCACCACGCACGATCCGTACCATCGAGCTGGGCGAGGCCGAGGGGTTGCCGGCTCCGGTGGAGCGCGATGAGCAGGCGCAGCCCGGAGGGAACAGCGCGCCCGTCGAGACCGACGCAGCTGCCCCCGAAGCCGAGCCTCGCCGCGCCGTGGGGGAGTGACTGGCCTCCCACGCGCCACGTAACCGGGTGTTCTCGGGACTTCCCGACGCGTGTGCGCCTTGGAATGCCCCCAGACGCCTTGGGGAGTAGGGGATTCTCCGCGCACCCGGGATGTCTGGGTCGGCCTGCCTGCGTGCTAATGTTCACCCCCGGTTCGCGTGATGGCGTGCCTATCCGGGGCTGTGGCGCAGTTGGTAGCGCACCTCGTTCGCAACGAGGGGGTCAGGGGTTCGAGTCCCCTCAGCTCCACCCCAACAAATCCGCAGGTCAGAGCGGGCACGCGGGTACGCCGGACGTTCCGTCATCATCGCCATCCTCCTCAGAAGGCAGCGAGAAGGCAGCGAGAGCGTCCAGAACCCTGCTTTCCAGGCCCATCTGCACGTGCGTGTAGATCGCGAGCGTCGTGGTCGGGCTCTCATGTCCCAATCTGCACTCATGTCCCCAGCGTGTCGGCGCAGCAGCGAGCATCCATCGGTCGGCTGCGGGCAATTCGGCTACGTCATCAGGCTGAGTCGGGGCCTGCCGGGCCACCGCAACGGGTCGATGCGCACGGCCCCGGCGGGCGCGACCATGGAACCATGCCGTCCAGCCTCGACTCGGGTCGGTCCGTCTTCTTCAGCTCCGTGAGGCGTGCCTGGCCCCGTCAGCCGGCCGTTGCCCGGGTCTGTTACCTGATCTCCGCAGTGCTCGTGTTCAGCGGGCTCGTCCATCTGGGCATCGCCCTGGTGAGCGACCGGCCTTGGGCGGGGCCGTTGTCGTGGCGCAAGCCGACGACCTTCGGGCTGTCGTTCGGGACCACCTTGGCATCGGTCACCTGGGTGGTCTCACTGCTGCCCGGAGTCACCAGGTCGCGCACGACCCTGCTGGGGATCCTGGCGGCCGACTGTGTGCTGGAAGTGCTCGGGATCACAGTCCAGGCGTGGCGAAATGTTCCGTCGCACTTCAACAAGGAGACGACCTTCGACGCGGCCGTGGCGAACGCGCTCGCGGCCGGCGGCGGTGTGCTGGTGATCGTGCTGGGGACCCTGGCTGTGGGTGCTTGGCGCAGCAGCCGAGAGCTGCGTCCGAGTCTGCGACTCGGTCTCCGCGCGGGGTTCGGGCTGCTCGCGGCCGGGCTGGCCTCCGGTGTCGCGATGATCGTCCGGGGCGTGTCGTTGCTCGGACAGGGCGCCGCGGACGGGCGGTGGGACGATCCGGCGTATGCCGAGGCGGGATTCGTCAAGGACTTCCACGCGGTGACGCTGCACGCAGTGCTCCTCCTGCCCGCCTTGGCGGTCCTGCTCGGGCACATCATCTCGAAGGAGCGCGCCCGGACCCGGGTCATGACCGCGGCCGTTGCGCTCTACTGTGTCGCGGCCGTCGCCGTCCTCGTCCGGACGCTTGGCGGCTGATCGGCATCTCACTCAGCCGAGCTCGCCCGCGTCCCAGCCGGGCCTCACCAGGCCGGTCTCATACGCGAAGATCACCAGTTGCGCACGGTTACGCACATCCAGCTTTGTCATCGCGCGGCTGACGTGGCTGCGGACGGTGGCCACGCTGAGGAACAGATGGTGGGCGATCGCGTCGTTGTCCATGCCATGGGCGACCAGAGTGACCACCTCTCGTTCACGGTCGGTGAGGTCGTCGCGGTAGCGGTGGTTGCTCCGGGGCGGCTTGGCGCGGCGGGCGTACTCTGCCACCAGGCGGCGGGTCACGCTGGGGGAGAGGATCGCATCCCCGGCTGCCGACACCCGTACCGCCTCGATCAGGTCCGCCGGGCTACAGTGCTTGAGCAGGAATCCCCAGGCCCCCGAGCGGAGCGCCTCGAAGACGTACTCGTCCATTTCGAACGTGGTCAGGATGACGATCTTCACGTCCGCGGTGACGGGGTCAGTGGCCAGTGCTCGGGTTGCCTCCAGGCCGTTGAGCTTCGGCATGCGGATGTCCATCAGGACCACGTCCGGAAGGGTCTTGTGGACCTGTTCGAGCGCTTCCTGCCCATTGCCGGCCTCACCGACGGTCTCGATGTCGTCGGCGGCGCTGAGGATAGCCGAGAAGCCACCGCGGACGAGAGGCTCGTCGTCGACGAGTAGGACGCGGATCACGGGTGCTCCTTGGGTACTGGGAGAAGGGCGACCACAGACCAGGCGTGCTCGTCGGTGGGACCGGCGGTCAGGGTGCCACCATGGGCGGCGAGCCGGTGTCGCATGCCCTCCAGACCTCTCCCGCCTCCGCCTGTTTGCAGGAGGCCTGGTCGGCTCGGTGCGGCATTGTCGATGCGCATTGCGAGCTGGGTGGGGGCGTAGTCGAGCCGAACCCAGGTCCTGGGCAGGCCGGCGTGACGCAGGACGTTGGTGAGGGACTCGAGGAC
>JBOHDD010000332.1:0-6043 GCA_050699155.1 Nocardioidaceae bacterium | reverse complement strand
ACCACCGCGGGCCAGATCGTGCTCGAGGGCGAACCGGTCACCGGGCCGCCTCGAGGTATGGCCGTGGTCTTCCAGGAGTACGGCCGCAGCCTCTTCCCGTGGATGACGGTACGACGCAACGTCGAGCTGCCACTGAGGGAGAAGAAGGTCCCCCGGGCCGAACGCACCCGTCTCGTCGACGACGCGCTCGCCGCGGTGGGGCTCAGCGACGTCGACGACGCGCACCCCTGGCAGCTCTCGGGGGGCATGCAACAACGCGTCGCGATCGCGCGGGCAGTCGCCTATGAACCCCACCTGCTGCTGATGGACGAACCCTTCGCCGCGGTCGACGCGCAGACAAGGGGAGAGCTCGAGGACCTCGTCCGTGACCTGTGGAGACGCCTCGGCGTGACCGTGCTGTTCGTGACCCACGACATCGACGAGGCCGTCTACCTCGGCCAGCGCGTGCTCGTCCTGTCGATGGCACCCACCGTCGTGCTCGCCGACGTCCCCATCGACCTGCCGGACGAACGCGACCAGCTGCACACCCGGTCCTTGCCGCGGTTCGCCGAGCACCGTTCCCACATCTACCAGCTCATCCAACGGGCGAAGCGGGGCGGGAGGCCGGAGCCCGGGACGGAAGACCAGGACGAGGCCGCACGGGCCACGTGAGCCGACCGGGGGCCGGCACGCCGCCTCCGCACGACGCCGTGTTGTTGGCGGCAGTGCTGCTGGTTGCGCTGAACCTGCGCGGGGCTATCGCCGCCGTAGCGCCGGTGCTGGCACAGATCCGCGCGGATCTGTCGTTGTCGGCGGCCGCCGCCGGACTGTTGACGACCCTGCCGGTGCTGTGCTTCGCAGCCGCTGCACCTGTCTCGGCCTGGTTGGCCAAGCGCACCGGCCTCGAGGCTGCCGTACTCATCGGATGCGGGGTGATCGCGATGGGCACAGTGCTGCGGGTGCTGGGCGGCACGACCCTGCTGCTGGTGGGAACCCTGGCCACGGGTGTGGCCATGACGCTCGGCAACGTCGTGGTCCCGGTGGTCATCAAGCGAGACTTTCCTGCCTCTGCGGGCACGTTGACCGGCGTGTACACCGCCGCGTTGGCCGCCGGCGCGGCGCTCGCGGCAGCCCTCACGGCCCCCGTCGCTGCTGTCTGGGGCTGGCGTGCCGGGCTGGCCTGCTGGTCGCTGCTGGCGGTGGTCGCTGCTGCCGTCTGGCACGTGGCGATGCGTGCGCGGGGTGAGGTCAACGGCGCTGGAGCCCGACGGCCCGGCGCCGCCGAACCCGAGAACCTGCCGCAGGAACAGGCTGGTCCGCGACTGCGGCGCAGCCCTGTCGCGTGGGCAGTGGCGCTGTTCCTGGGATGCCAGTCGGTCGCCTACTACTCGGCAACCGCCTGGCTGCCGACGATGCTCGCCGACACCGCCGGACTGGACCTCTCGGCAGCGGGTGCAGCGATGTCGCTGTTCCAGCTGCTGGGCATCGGCGGCACTCTGCTCATCCCGCTGCTGGCGGGGCGCCGGTCTCGGCAGGGATGGCTGGGAGTCTCGGTCGCCTGCGGGTGGATGGTTCTGCTGGCCGGGCTCCTGCTGTGGCCGTCGGCGTGGCTGGCCTGGGTTCTCATCGGGGGTGTCGCCCAGGGTGCCGGCATCTCCTTCGCCTTCACCGTGCTGGTCCTCCGGTCCCACGACGCCACAGCGACGCGGGCCCTGTCCGCCATGACGCAGCTGGTGGCCTACACGCTCGGCGCAGCGGGCCCGGTCGTGGTCGGTGCGTTGTACGAGGTCACCGGCGGATGGCGGGTTCCTCTCCTCACGCTCCTGACCGTGGTGGTCTCCATGGTGCTGCTCGCACTCGTCGCCGGACGGGACGTGACGGTCGGAGGTCCTGTCGGACGTGCTTCCGGTACCGGATGAGCTGCTAGGACGATGCTCGGCCGGCCGTCGCCGGCTGTGCCGCTCCCTCTTCGGCGTACTCCGGCGCGTCCTCCAGGTAGGCGACGGTGTCGTAGCCGAGGTAACGGAACAGCCGGTTCTGCGCGCTGAGAAGCATCACCTCGGAGCCTTCGTCCGCGAAGTGCTGGTGCACGGTGTTCTGAGGGACGTAGATGGTGTCGCCCGCCTTGAACTCGTGCCGGGTCGGCTCCTTGGCGATCCGCGCGTAGTACCTGTCCGCGATCTCGGCCTCGACCTCCCAGTGCAGGCTCGTGCCGGAACCGGACTGCACATAGAGGACCTCGTCGGCCATGTGCCAGTGCTTGCCGGAGCGGCTGCCCGCAGGGATCTGCTGCTGGTAGAGGTCGATGCTGAAGCAGCGTACGTCGGTGCGCTCGGGCGACAGGATGACCCGCACGTGCCCGTCGGGAGTCGTCTGCCAGGTGGTGTCGGCCTGTCCGACGACCTTCTTGCGCTCCTTCACGCCCGGTGTCCAGATCCGGGACCAGTCCTCGCGTGGGCCGAAACGCGCCTCGTCCTCGACCGGGCCGCTACGTCCCTGCTGGACGAGCCCGAAGTACATCCAGGTGGACTTGGCCTTCATCACCAGCGCGACGGCGGTCTCGTCTCCGTCGTTGAAGTGTCGGTGGACCGAGTCGGTGTGCACGACGACGAGGTCGTCCTTCGTCCAGTTGTAGCGCTGGTCGTCGTGGATCTCGTAGCCGGAGCCCTGCAGGATGTAGAAGACCGCCTCGTTCTGGTGGCCGTGGCCGTGGTTGGACTTGCCGGCCGGAATCTCGACGAAGTGGACCTGCAGGGTCTGGGTGAGGAACGGGTCGTCGCCGGGCCCGACGCGCCACCACGTCCGCGAGTCCTCGGAGTCACCGGAGTGGCCGACCTTGGCGTCGTCCACCACGACGTCGTCGCCCCTGACCCGCGGGGCGCCACGCTGGGCATCGCGGAACTCCGACAGCCCGTACTTCTCCGAGGTGATCCCTCGCAGGAAGACCCGTCCGCTCTTCGCCATCGTTAGACTCCTCGAAGATGGAATATTAGACCGAAAAGACTATCCTAATGTAGGACCATAAGACCAGGCTGGAGTGAGAGATGGCGGCGACTCCGCGTAACCGCGTGGCAGAACCGGGCCTTTTTCGTCGGGTGAACGTCGGCCGGGCGTCCGAGGACGTCGTACGCCAGATCAAGGACGCGATCCACGCCGGCAGGCTGCGTCCCGGTGACGGGCTGCCATCGGAGCGTGAGCTGACCGAGCGCCTGGGGGTCAGCAGGGTGACGGTCCGTGACGCACTGCGCACCCTCGAGGCCACCGGCCTGGTGGAGATCCGGGTGGGCGCCCGTGGCGGTGCCTTCGTCACCGCCCCCGAACCCGAGTACGTCGGCGAGGGGCTGGCCAATATGCTGCTGTTGTCGTCGAGGTCCCCCGAGGACGTCACCGAGGCACGGATGATCTTCGAGCTCGGCGCCATCCCGCTGGTCTGCGAGCGCCGTACGGAGGAGGATCTCGCCGCCCTCGACGACATCTGCGCACAGTCCGAGGACGCCCTCAAGTCCGGCGAGTACGACCCTCGGCTGTCGGCCGACTTCCATGTGCGGCTGGCATCGGCGACGCACAACACGGCGATCGAGCTGATCGTGAACTCCCTGCAGGGGCCCCTGCTGACGTCGTTGATGCGGGCAAAGGACGTCGCACCCACGATGGGCAAGAAGGGCGCGCAGGAGCATCGCAAGCTCGTCAAGGCCATCCGCCGGCGCGACCCGGCGGAGGCCCAGGAACTGATGGAACGCCACCTCGGCCGGACGGCTGCCCGGCTGCACGAGGGCGAGCCGGTTCGCGAGGGAGCCGCGGAGTAGGCGGCGGGCTTGTGGGTCCGCGTCGCCAACCCGTAACCTAATGGTCATACCAATACGGGAGGCGTTCATGACTGTGCCCGCGTCCGGAACGGCCGACGAGGCACCGCACGGCCGGTTGCGCGGACGCACCGCCCTGGTCACCGGCGCGGCACACGGCATCGGGCTCGCCTACGCCCGCGGCCTGGCCGTCGAAGGCGCCCGGGTGCTGATGGCCGACGTCGACCGCGCCGCCGCGTCCGCGGCCGCCAAGAGCCTGGTCGACGAGGGCCTGGATGTCGCCGACCTGGGGGTGGACGTGTCGGATCCGGACAGCGTCGAACGCTGCCGAACCGAGGCGGCCCGGCGGGTCGGGCACGTCGACGTACTCGTGAACAACGCGGCCGTCTTCGCGACGGTGCCGATGTCGCGGGCCGGATACCAGGACCTGTCGGTCGACGAGTGGGACCAGATGATGGGCGTCAACCTGCGCGGTGCCTGGCTGATGGCCCGTGCGTTCGTGCCACCCATGCAGCAACGGGGGTACGGCAAGGTGGTCAACATCAGCTCCGGAACAGCCCTCAAGGGTTCGGCCGGTCGCATCCACTACGTCGCGTCCAAGGCGGGCATCATCGGCTTCACCAAGACACTGGCCCGAGAGGTCGGCGACGACGGGGTGGCGGTGAACTGCATCGCCCCCGGGAGCACCCTGAGCGAGGCCCAGCAGGACGACGAGGTCCTGCAGAGGCGCACGTCAGCCGTCTCGAGCAGGGCGTTCCAGCGAGTGCAGACACCGGAGGATCTCGTCGGCTCGGTGGTGTTCCTCGCATCGTCGGCGAGCGACTTCATCACCGGCCAGACGCTGGTGGTCGACGGCGGCGCGTGCATGCACTGACCTGCTGCATAGGCCACGAGCGTCCACGAGGAGGAAACGTGTCCCAGAGCGAGGTGAGGCTCGCCACCTACGACGCGATCCACCAGGCGCTCCATCACCCCGAGCTCTCGCGAGGTCTCGACAGGCGCTCGTTCGAAGAGGGCAACGCGCGGGCGGGCATCCTGAGCCTGCTGCACGGAGACGAGCACCAGCACCGACGAAGGCTCGAAAGCCGTCTCTTCGACCGTCGGGCGCTCGTGACGTACGAGCGCGAGCTGTTCCCGCGGGTGCTGTCGGGCGTCCTCGACAGGGCCGCCCTGGGTCGCGTGGACCTCTTCGAGCTCGGAGGGATGCTCAGTGTGGTGCTGGCCGCTCGTCGAGCCGGGATCGACCACGACGGCACGCTGGAGGAGCTCGGCCGGCTCTTCGGCCATGTGAAGGTGATCGCCCAGGCGGCGGCGGTCCATGACATCGTCGGCGACCGCGATCGGGTGCAGGCCGAGGCCGCGCACGTGCTGCGTGAGCTCGACAAGGGGTACGTGCTGCCCGCGCGGCGCCGTCGCGAGCAGATGCTCGACCGCGCAGCCGACGGATCCACCGGTGAGGGGGCGGTATCGGAGGACCTGATGACCGTGGCGCTGCGTGGTCTGCGCGAGGGAGACGCCACCTTCGCCGACCATGACCTCCTGGTGCGTGAGGTAGCGCTGTTCCTGCACGGCGGCAGCCACACCAGTGCGCAGACGCTCTGCAACGCCTTCTACTACCTGCTCGGCCTCGACGGCCCGGGGCCTCGGACGGACTGGCTACGGCGGGTGGCCCAGAGCCCGTTGGACGCGCAGAGATGCGTCCACGAGACCGTCCGGCTGCGCCCGACCAACCCTGAGATGAAGCGTGTCGCCGGGGCCGACGTCGACGTTGCGGGAGCGCAGATCCCGGTGGGGACGACGGTGGTGCTGGACGCCCGCACGGCCAACCGGGAGCCGGACCTGTTCGGCACACATCCGGAGCGGTTCGACCCCGACCGTGACGTGCGCGACGACGTGCCGCTCTGGGGCTTCTCGTTCGGATCCGGCGCGCACATCTGCATCGGCAGGAGCGTCGCGGGTGGTTTCCCCCTCACCGGGGCGAAGCTGCGCGGCGGCGTGTCGCCGGCACATCTGTACGGTCTGGTTGCGCTGACGGTGCGCGCGGTCGCAGCACGTGGCGTCCTGCTCGACCCCGACTCGATGCCGGAGCTGGACGAGCGGACGACCCGTGGCACGCGGTGGTCGCGGTTTCCCGTGGTGCTCCCCGCACGTTCTGGGCAGGTCAACGACCTGGCGCATCGTCCATCAGGTTGACCACCACGCTCTTGGACCGCGTGTAGCTGAGGACCTCGTCCAGGGAGCCCTCCAGACCGAGGCCGCTG
>JBOHDD010000331.1:0-2624 GCA_050699155.1 Nocardioidaceae bacterium | reverse complement strand
GTCGAGTACGGCGGCGGGGGTGCCGGGTCGCTTGGAGTACTGGAACGTGAACGCTCCTGAGAACCGGGCCTCCCGCACGACGTGCATCGTCTCGAGGAAGTCCGCCTCGGTCTCCCCCGGGAAGCCGACGATGATGTCGGTGGTGATCGCCGCCTCCGGCATCGCCTCGCGGACCCGGTCGATGATGCCGAGGAACTTCCGCTGGCGGTACGACCGACGCATCGCTTTCAGCATCCGGTCCGAGCCCGACTGCAGCGGCATGTGCAGCGACGGCATCACGTTGGGCGTCTCTGCCATCGCCGCGATGACGTCGTCGGTGAAGTCGCGCGGATGCGGTGAGGTGAAGCGCACCCGCTCCAGCCCCTCGATCTCGCCGCAGGCGCGCAGCAGCCTGCCGAACGCGTAACGGTCGCCGAACTCCACGCCGTAGGAGTTGACGTTCTGCCCGAGCAGGGTCACCTCCGACACACCCTCCGCGACCAGCGCCTCGATCTCCCGCAGCACGTCACCGGGCCTACGGTCCACCTCCTTGCCCCGCAGCGATGGCACGATGCAGAACGTGCAGGTGTTGTTGCACCCGACGGAGATCGCCACCCACGCGGAGTACGCCGACTCGCGCCGGGTCGGCAGCGTCGACGGGAACGTCTCCAGCGACTCCCGGATCTCGACCTGCGCCTCGTCGTTGACCCGGGCGCGCTCGAGCAGTGCGGGCAGTGAGCCGATGTTGTGGGTGCCGAAAACCACGTCGACCCAGGGCGCCTTCTCGGTGATCGTGTCGCGGTCCTTCTGTGCGAGGCAGCCGCCGACCGCGATCTGCATGCCGGGGCGCCTCGACTTCACCGGCGCGAGGTGGCCGAGGTTGCCGTACAGCCGGTTGTCGGCGTTCTCGCGCACCGCGCAGGTGTTGAACACCACGACGTCGGCGGGGTCGTCCTGGTCGGTGTCGGCCGCGCGGACGTAGCCGGCGTCCTCGAGCAGCCCGGACAGCCGCTCGGAGTCGTGCACGTTCATCTGACAGCCGTAGGTCCGCACTTCGTAGGTGCGCGGCCTCTCGGTGGTGGTCACAGACATAGCCAGACCAGGGTACGGCGTCACCGACCGCCCGATGGCGACAGGCGCTCGCTAGCGTAGGCACCGGCGACCGCCTGACGACTGCGGGGACGGTGACGACATGCGTGACGCGGACAGGCACTCCCGTCGCGATCTCCTTCGACTGGCCGGCGCGGGCGCGCTCACCGGCGTGGCAGCCACCGGCGCACCCCTGGCCCTTCCCGCGCGCGCCGCGGCGACCGCCCGCACGATCACGCTGGTCAGGACGGGACGCTTCGAGCCCGTCGGTGCACCGGACTGGCACTACGTGCCGGTCGACGTACCCCAGGGGGCGAGCGCGATCGCGGTGTCCTACTCCGTCGCCTCACAGGGTTCGCCACCGGGCAACGTCCTCGACATCGGCATCTTCGACTCTTCCGGGCACGACCTCGGCAACGCTGCCGGCTTCCGCGGCTACAGCGGCGGCGCCCGCAGCCGGTTCACGATCACCGCCTCGCACGCGACGCCGGGCTACCTCGCCGGGCCGGTCGAGCCCGGCCGATGGCACGTCCTGCTGGGTCCGTACACGGTGGCTCCGGAGGGGATGGACTGGCGGGTAGAGGTGACGCTGACACTCGGTGACCGGCCCGGACCGGACTTCGTGGCCGCGCCGGCGCAGACGGCGGTGCCCGGCACCGGCCCGGGCTGGTACCGCGCGGACCTGCACCTGCACTCGGTGCACTCCGACGGTCTCCGGACACTGCCCGAGCTGGCCGCGGCCGCGCAGCGGGCGGGCCTGGACCTGATCGCCTCCACCGAGCACAACACCAGCAGCGCCGGGCTGGTCTGGGGCCACCACGCACCACCGGACCTGCTCGTGCTCAACGGCGAGGAGGTGACGACCCGCACCGGCCACTGGCTTGCTCTCGGTACCCCTGCCGGCACGTTCGTCGACTGGCGGTACCGGGCCGCGGAGGGGCATCTGGGGCGCTTCGCCGACCAGGTGCGTGGGCTCGGCGGTCTGGTGGTGGCGGCCCATCCGTTCGCACCGTTCAAGGGCACCCGGTGGGAGTTCGGGTACGACGACGTGGACGCGGTCGAGGTCTGGAACGGTCCGTGGACGCTCGACGACCAGGCCGCGGTCGAACAGTGGCACGGCCGACTGGTCGCGGGGCGGCGTACCCCGGTCGTCGGCTCCTCCGACTCCCACCGCGAGGACCAGCCCGTCGGCACCGCCCAGACGGTGGTCCGGCTGGAGAGGCTCGAGCGGGCGGAGGTGGTACGGGCGCTGGGCGCCGGGCGCAGCTACCTGGCCGAGTCCCTCCGTGTCGCGGTGGGCTTCACGGTCTCGGACGGAGTGGACACCGTCGGATGTGGTGAGACGCTGCACACCGATCCGACCGGCGTGGTCCAGGCCAACCTGGAGGTGCACGGCGCGCCGGGGTGCATCGCACAGGTCCTCGGCCCGGCCGGCCCGATCGCTGCCGGGAAGGTCGACCCCACCGGGCGCGCCACAGTCAGCGGGACGGCACCGGCCGCGACCACGCCGTTCCTGCGGGTGGAGGTACGCCGGCCGGCCCCGACCGACACCACCC
>JBOHDD010000330.1:0-4830 GCA_050699155.1 Nocardioidaceae bacterium | reverse complement strand
CTTCTCCAGCTCGACCACCCGCGACCGGAGTTTGTTCACCTGGCGCCGCATGTCCCGCACCGCCCGTCGCAGGTTCGCGAGGTCCTCGACCGACTGCACCATGCCAGGCGCAACCTTGTTCGCGATGCGACGTCCTCCTGCACGCATCTGCTGCTTCACACATGACTCCTGGGTGGATCGGGCGACTACCGGCCGGAATGGCGCTCACCGTACTACACCGCCGGGCAGGTAACCTGTCGCGTTGCTGCACCGTCGCACCCGGCGGCGCAACCACGCGCAGGCGAACACAGAGAGAAGGCCTCATGATCGGGATGGTGCTGGCAGCCGGAGCCGGCAGGCGCCTCCGTCCGTACACCGACAGCCTGCCCAAGGCGCTGATCCCGGTCGACGCAGAGACCACGATCCTCGACATCGCCCTGCGCAACCTGGCCGCGGTCGACCTGCGCGAGATCGCCGTGGTCGTTGGTTACGCGGCCGGCGCGGTCGAGGAGCGGCGCGCCGACCTGGAGCAGCGGTACGGCGTCAGGATCACCCTGGTGCACAACGACAAGGCCGAGGAGTGGAACAACGCCTACTCCTTCTGGACGGCCCGCGAGCACATCCGCGAAGGCGTCCTGATGGTCAACGGGGACACCGTGCACCCGGTCTCGGTGGAGGAGACCCTCCTGTCCTCCCGCGGCCCCGGCGTCCTGCTCGCGGTCGACGCGACGAAGCCGTTGGCCGAGGAGGAGATGAAGGTCACCGTCGACGCCGACGGCGCCCTGCAGCGGATCACCAAGCTGATGGATCCTTCCCAGGCGTACGGCGAGTACATCGGCGCCAGCCTGGTCGAGGCGCCGGCCGTGGCAGCGCTGGCCGATGCCCTGGAGGCCACCTGGCGCAAGGACCCGCAGCTGTACTACGAGGACGGGTACCAGGAGATGGTCGACCGCGGCGAGGTCGTCGGCACCACCGCCATCCCCGCCGACGCGGCCTGGGTCGAGGTCGACGACCACCGTGACCTCGAACGCGCACGGGAGATCGCATGCCGCTACTAGCGCGCATGCTTGCCAGTCCGCTCTTCGTGGAGATCCGGCGAGGAGCCGTCGAACGACTCGCCGACCTCCTCACCGAGCGGCACATCTCCGGTGACGGCACCGTCCTGGTGGCCGTCGGGCCGGGTCAGGGTCAGCAGATCTGGGACCTGCTCAGCCCGTCGCTGCCGAAGGCCGGCGTTTTCACCGTGACAGACGCCAGCCTCCAGGCCGCCGGTGAGCTCCAGGAGGCGATGCGGGAGCGGAGCTTCGACGCCGTCGTCGGGATCGGCGGCGGCCGCACCCTGGACGTCGCGAAGTACGCCGCCACCCGGGCCGCGGTCCCGATGGTGGCGGTGGCGACCAACCTGGCGCACGACGGGATCTGCTCACCGGTCGCCTCGCTCGAGCATCCCAGCGGCAAGGGCTCCTTCGGGGTCTCGATGCCGCTGGCGGTCGTCGTCGACCTCGACTACGTGCGTACCGCCCCGCCGCAGCTCGTGCGGTCCGGCATCGGCGACGCGGTCAGCAACCTGTCGGCGATCGAGGACTGGCAGCTGGCTCAGCGCGAGCGTGGCGAGCCCGTCGACGGGCTGGCGGTCACGTTCGCCCGCACCGCCGCCGAGGCGGTCCTGCACCGCGACGACGGTATCGGCGACGACGACTTCCTGATCGCGCTGGCGGAGGCGCTGGTGCTCTCGGGAATGGCGATGTCGGTCGCGGGTACGTCGCGGCCGTGCAGCGGCGCATGCCACGAGATCATCCACGCCGTCGACATGCTCTACCCCGGAGTCTCCAACCACGGCGAGCTCGCCGGGATCGGCTCACTGTTCGCGTACTTCCTGCGTGACAACCCGACGAGGTTCGAGCAGATCGCGGCCTGTCTGGCGCACCACGGGCTGCCGCGTACGCCGCACGACGTGGATCTCTCCACCGACCAGTTCGTGTCCGCCGTACTCCAGGCGCCCGCGACACGGCCGGACCGGTACACGATCCTCGAGCACCTGGACCTGGACGAGAGCCAGACGCGCAAGCGCGTCGAGGAGTACATCCACCGCCTGGCGTGACGTCGCGGGCGGCTGCGCGAGTCAGGCGGCCGCGACGACCAGCCGACAGACCAGCGGGTCCTCACTGCCGAGGGGTGCCAGGCCACGGCCCTCGACCCGGTCCAGCACCCGCAGCCCGTGCCCGGAGAGCTCCTCGACCACCCGCTCCGGCGGCACCACCTCACGCAGCCGATCGGAGCGCCGCGCATCCCTGAGGTCGATGCGGTACTCGAGGAACATCCGGCTGTCCCCGTCGCGCAGCGCCAGCGACGCCGCCCGCCACAGGTACTCGCGCCCGTCCGGTCGCAGCGTCTCCACCAGCATGCGCGAGTACAGAGTGTGCGGCCCGGAGTGGGCGAGCCGGGCACCCAGCGTGAGTGCGTGCCGCAGGTCGTACAGGTTCAGGTTGCGCGCGGTCACGTCCAGGTTCTGGCGTCGTGCCCGGTTTCTCGTCAGGCGCACGCCCGAGGCGAGGAAGTCAACGCCCTCGACGTCGCGACCATCGCTCGCGAACCACAGCACGTCGCGGCCGTTGCCCGAGCCGATGTCCACGATCGGACGGTCGGTGTCGTCCCGCTCGGCCACCCAGCGTGCGAACGGCGACGGTTCGGTCGGTACGCCCTTGGACGCCGGTCCGTAGTACAACGTCGCCCAGTGGTCGCGCTCCTTGCGCAGTCCGCCGAACCAGCCGTTGAGCCGCCGCCGCGCGGCCCGGGGGGTGACGAACTTGAAGGAGGGGTCGGGGGTCGCCCAGCCGGGACCGTAGGCCGCCTCGAGCATCGCCGCCGGCTGTGCGGGGGCAGGCATCTTCCGCCCCTCGAGCTCGACCTCGCTCAGCGGCTCGACCACCGACCGTGGAAGCTTGGCGCGGATGTCGTGGACCTGGTAGAGCCAGCCCTCCAGCGTCCAGCACGCGAACACGTCGAGGTTGCGCGACGTGCCGTCGGCCTGCTTGAAGAACAGCGCGAGGAACCCGGAGTTCTCCCGGCGTACGCTCCAGCCCTTCCGGCGCAGGGCAGCCTCGACGCGGAACGACTCGCGGGCCACGTCCATCGGGTGCTCGAACCGGCTCAGGTAGCCGAGGTCGGCGTCGACGTCGTGCGCGATCAGCCCGCCGTGCCGCACCGCTCCGAGCAGGGTGCCCCAGCTGACGAACGCGGGCAGCCCACACTCGTTGCTCAGGACGTCGAGGACCTCCTCCACCTGGTCGAGGTAGCCCTCCAAGGCCTCTCGGCCGACGCTGTCGAACGGGTGGTTCAGGCGGCCGTACTTGGTGACGGCGAGCGGCCGGCCCTCGGAGTCGGCGACCTCGACCCGGCCCTCGCCGGACCCGAACACCGCCCTGCCCTCGAAGACCGGTGCGCCGGTCACGGTCTCGACCACACTGACATCGGCGACGCCGTCGAGCATCCGCTTGAGCACGTCGTGCCACTCGACCCGGCGCAGGCCGTCCTTGACCCGGTAGCGGTCGGTCAGGATCGACCAGACACGACGACCGTCGAAGCGGACGTCGAGAACTCCCTCGTGCTGTGGCGGCAGGTGGAGCCCCCACTCGTCGACGGCCCCGGGAGTGTCGGTGTCAGCCTGCGGTCGCGCGGGCGGCGGAGAACTCGTCATGGTGGGCCACCGTACATCCGTGACGACGGCTACTCGCTCGGCGGCTGCCAGGTGTCGGACCTCTTCATCCCGGCGGCGCGGCCCTTGGCCGACACCACCAGCGCCATCTTGCGCGACGCCTCGTCGATCATCTCGTCCCCGAGCATGGCCGAGCCCTTCTTGCCGCCCTGCTCGGAGGTGAACCAGTCGTAGGCGTCGAGGATGTTCTCGGCGTGGTCGTAGTCCTCCTGGCGCGGGGAGTAGACCTCGTTGGCGACGACGACCTGATCCGGGTGGAGCACCCACTTGCCGTCGAACCCGAGAGCCGCGGATCTGCTTGCGACACGGGTGAAACCTTCGGTGTCGCGGATCTGGAGGTACGGCCCGTCGATGGCCTGCTTGTCGTAGGCCCGTGCCGCCATCAGGATCCGCATCAGGATGTAGTGGTAGGCATCGCCGACGTCGTACCCCTGTGGCTGCTCACCCACCACCAGGGACTTCATGTTGATCGACGCCATGAAGTCGGCGGGGCCGAAGATGATCGTCTCGACGCGCGGCGAGGCGGTCGCGATGGCGTCGACGTTGATCAGGCCCTCGGCGTTCTCGATCTGGGCCTCGATGCCGATCCGCCCGACGTCGAGGCCGACGGTCTTCTCGATCTGGGTGAGCAGCGTGTCGAGCGCGACCACCTGCTCGGCGGTCTGCACCTTCGGTAGCATGATGCAGTCGAGGTTCGCGCCGGCTCCCTCGACGACCTCGATCACGTCCCGGTACGTCCACTGCGTGGTCCAGTCGTTGACCCGCACCACCCGGATCTTCTCGCCCCAGCCGCCCTCGTTGAGCGCGGCGACGATGTTCTTGCGTGCGTCCGGCTTCGCCAGCGGCGCGACGGCGTCCTCGATGTCGAGGAAGACCTGGTCCGCGTCGAGTCCCTTCGCCTTCTCCAGGAAGCGCGGGTTCGAGCCGGGGACGGCCAGGCAGGAACGGCGGGAACGCAGGGTCTCGGACATGGGACATCCCTTCAGGACAGCACGGTCGCACGTCGGTCCGGCGACCCTATCCACACCCGCGCCGGACGGGGACCCTCGGCGCCCGTGACATCCCTCACCGCCCGCCGCCCGGGCCCTCCCTATTCGTCGCGGGGGTCCCCTGCAACGAACCTAGCGGTGCAGGGG
>JBOHDD010000329.1:0-2195 GCA_050699155.1 Nocardioidaceae bacterium | reverse complement strand
CGGCACCCAGAGCGGCGGGGAAGGCGTACCCGAGCCCCCCGGCACCCTGCGCGGAGTGCATGGACCCCTCACGTGGGTCCCACGCCGACCAGGCCCAATAGCCGAGGATCGTCATGTCCCAACAGCTGGTCCCGTTCGCCGGCAACGCGTGTCGCAGCGCGGTCAGGACCTCCTGCGCCGCGACCAGGTCCTGGTCAGCGATCCGCCCGTGCACGGTCTCCAACAGGCGTGCGACCCGGCCCTCGGCCTTGCCGTCCGGAGGTCGAGGCGCCACCGCTGCGGCGATCGCGGACAGGGTCAGCTCGGCGTCGGCGTGCAACCCCAGGGCCGGGACGTTGGCCTCGAGGACACCGCGGTCGGCGTCCACCTGGATGACCCGCCCGGCGGGTGCGAGGCTGTGGTAGTTGCTGGACAGCTCACCGAGGCCTGACCCGACCACCAGCAGGACGTCCGCCGCATCGAGCAGCTCGGTGGTCGCGCGGTCCTCCATCCATGACTGCAGCGCGAGCGGATGGTCCCGCGGGAAGGCCCCGGCGCCGCCGAACGTCGTGGCGACGGGGGCGCGCAGCCTCTCGGCGAGCGTCGCCAGCGACGCCTGCGCACCGGCGCGGACGACACCGCCACCGGCCAGGATGGCCGGCTGGGCGGCTCCGTCGAGCAGCCGGACCGCCTCCGCGACCATCTCGGCTCTGGGGGCCGGGCGCTGTGCCGGCAGTCGCAGGTCGCCGACCACCGGCAGCCGGGTCTCGGCCAGCAACAGATCCTGCGGAACCTCCACCCAGGTCGGCCCGAAGGGAGGCGACATCGACTCCTGCCACGCCGCGGCGATCGCGTCGGTGAGCTGGGAGGTGGTGCGCACGACCTCCACCGACTTGGCGACCTCGCGAAAGCACGAGGCCTGGTCGGGCAGCTCGTGCAGGAAGCCGCGGCGCCGTCCGCCCAGCCCCGCGGTGGGCACCTGGCTGCTGATGCCGACCACCGGCACCGACGCCGCACGGGACTCCTGCAGCGCCGGGAGAGTGAACAGGGCTCCCGGCCCGGTGGAGACCAGGAACGGAGTCGGTCGGCCGGACGTCCGTGCGTAGCCGTCTGCGGAGAACGCGGCTCCGGTCTCGGTCCGGCTGCCGAGGTAGGTCAGCGGGCTGCGGCCCAGCGCATCGAATGCCGCGAGGGCGTGCTGGCCGGGCAGCCCGAAGACTGTGTCGGCGCCCAGAGCCGACAGCGTCTCGACGAGGAGGTCGCCGCCGCGGCGTCGCGCCGGCGTACCCGAGGGGCCCGCCGTCACGACCGGGCTCCGACACCGAGGGCGAGCAGGCTGACGAGGTCGTAACAGACGTGGCTGGCGGCGACCGTCGTCATGTCCGCATGGTCGTACGGCGGAGAGACCTCGACCACGTCACCGCCGATCAGCCGGCAGCCCGCCAGCCCACGTAGCACCTCGAGCAGCTCGCGGCTGGTGATCCCGCCCGCCTCGGGTGTGCCGGTCCCCGGGGCGTGCGCCGGGTCGAGTACGTCGATGTCGATGGAGATGTAGAGGGGCCGGTCGGCGACGCGCTCCCGCAGCTGGGCGACGACGTCGTCGACGCCGCGGCGCATCACATCGGCGGAGGTCACGATGCCGAAGCCCATGCGGGCGTCGTCGGAGAGGTCGCTCCGGCCGTACAGCGGGCCTCGGATACCGACGTGGGTGAGCGCATCGGTGTCCAGCAGGCCCTCCTCGAACGCCCTCCGGAACGGCGTGCCGTGTGTGTACGCCGCGCCGAAGTAGGTGTCCCAGGTGTCCAGATGCGCATCGAAGTGCAGCAGGGCGACGGGGCCATGCCTGCGTGCCGCGGCCCGCAGCAGCGGCAGAGCGATGGTGTGGTCACCCCCGATCGTGACCAGTCGCGCACCGGTGTCCATCAGCGAACCCGCCTGGTCCTCGATGGTTGCCACCGCCTCCCCGATGTCGAACGGGTTGCAGGCGATGTCGCCGGCGTCGGCCACCTGCACGGTGTCGAACGGCGACACGTCGAGGCCGGGGTGGTACGGGCGCAGCAGGCGGCTCGCCTCCCGCACAGCGGCCGGACCGAAGCGGGCGCCGGGACGGAAGGTGACACCGGAGTCGAAGGGCACGCCGACCACCGCGACATCCGTTCGGGGCACCTCGTCGAGACGCGGCAGCCGGGCGAAGGTCGCGAAGCCGGCGAACCGGG
>JBOHDD010000328.1:0-7406 GCA_050699155.1 Nocardioidaceae bacterium | reverse complement strand
CACTTGATGTCTTTGGTCTCGTAGCCGGCGTCGCCGCGGGCCAGCGGCTGCAGCAGGATGTGCGGCAGGTTGGCGCCCATCACGGTGTAGCCGTCCGCCGCGGTGCCGGTCGCGAGCTCGGACCAGCCGACCGCCCCACCGCCGCCCGGGCGCGTCGACACCACGACGGGCTGACCCAGTGCGTCCTCAAGGGCCTGCTGTTGCAGGCGGGCGGTGACGTCGGACTCGCCACCTGGGTCGAAGGGAGTGATGTACTGCACCTGCTTTGTCGGGTACTCCTCGGCGGCGGCACCTCCGGTGTCCGCCTGCTGGGCGCACCCTGCGAGAGCGGCCGCCGCGCCGATCAACGCAACGGTGCCCACGCGTGCTGGTCCTCGAATCATGATCGGTGTCTCCTTCGCATCAGCGGCCCTGAGGTCGCTCATCAAACCTCTGTTGAACCAGCTCACGAAGAGCTGACTTGTGTTCGATCCCGATTCCGGGAACGTCGGGCAGCCGAACCCTCCCTTCGTCAACAGGTGTGTCGTCGGCGAATCCGCCGAACGGCTCGAAGACGTGCGGGTACGACTCGCACCCACCGAGGCCGAATGCTGCTGCGATCGCGAGGTTGTGCTGATGGCCGCCGTGAGGGCAACAGCTCTCGGGACGCCATCCGTGATCGTGCATGACGTCGAGTACGTCGACGTACTCCGAGATCCCATAACTGAGACAGGGGTCCACCTGGAGGACATCGCGGTCGGGACGCAGACCGCCGTACCGCAGAAGGTTGCGGACGTCCTGCACGGAGAAGAGGTTCTCCCCGGTCGCCAACGTGCCGGGATAGTGGTCTGCGATGACCGCATGGGCCCGGTAGTCCAAGGGATCGCACGGCTCCTCGTACCAGAGGAGGTCGTAGTCCTGGAGTGCGCGGGCGTACTCCAGCGCGGTGAGAAGGTCGAACCGGCCGTTGGCGTCGACGGCGAGCCTGCACCCGTCGGGAAGAGTCTGCAGAACCGACTCGATGCGCTTGAGGTCGGTGGCCAGTGAGGCACCCCCGATCTTGATCTTGACGTCGCGGTAGCCGAGGTCGAGGTAGGCCGAGATCTCCTCGCGCAGTCCTGCCAGGTCGTCCTCCGGGCGGTAGTAGCCGCCGGCGGCGTAGACCCACACCGACTCCGCGAGTGGTGCCGTGGGACGGAACCGGTCGTGCAGGACCCGGTGCAACGGCTGACGCTGTGACTTGGCCACGAGGTCCCACATCGCCATGTCGAGGGTTCCGACGGCGACCGCGCGGTCACCGTGGCCTCCCGGCTTCTCGTTCCGCATCACCACTCGACGCACGGCGAGCGGGTCGACCACTCCGGTGTCGGCGTCGACCAGATCGTGAGGATCCGCCGCGTCCAGCCGCGGCAGGAGACGCTCGGAGAGGATCCCCGTCTGGGCGTAGCGACCGTTGGAGTTGAACCCGTATCCGACCACCGGCTCACCGTCGATGACCAGGTCTGAGTACACCGCGACGACCGAGACCGTCATCCTGGAGAAGTCGATCACCGCGTTGCTCATCTGTGCGGCCAGCGGTGCCTCGGCCACCTTCACGTCGACGATGCGCATTCTCAGTCTCTCCTCGTTGCACCACGGGGGCGACCGGTCGACTGGCGGACGACCAGCTCTGCGGGCAGCCTCACGGCACCGGATCGGTCCTGCTGATTCTCGTCGGCGAGCAGACCGGTGACGATGTCGGCGACGCTGCGGGCCATCTCTCGGTAGGGCGCCCTGATCGTGGTCAGCCCCGGCTCGAACAGCTCACCCCATCTCGAGTCGCCGTAGACGACGAGCGACATCTCGTCGGGCACTCTGATCCCACGCTCGCGGACGGCGCGCGCGACGCCCATCGACAGGTTGCTGCTGCCGACGAGCAGCGCCGTCGGGCGGCGTGGTCCACCCAGGAGCTGCATGGCCGCGTCGTACCCGTCCTTCTCCGTCGGTGGGAGCAGCCGCACCCTGCTCCGCTGAAGCCTCCTGCCGGCGTCCTTCAGAGCGTCACGGACCCCGGCCATGCGCTCCTTGCCGTTGCTGACGGTCTCGGTGGTTCCGATGTAGGCGACCGAGGTGTGCCCCAGGTCCAGCAGATGGCCGGTGGCGTCGCGGAACGCCGCGAAGTCGTCGCAGACGACCGAGTGCCCTGAGATCCCCGACACCCGGTTGAACTCCACCACCGAGCGGCCTGCGAGCAGGTCTCGCGATGCTGCCCTCGTCTCGGCTGTCGGCGCGATGATGAGGCCCGCAACCTGTGCCTCGGCGAGGCTCCGAAGCGCCTCGAGCTCCGAGTCCGGGTCGTCCCCCGAGATCGCAAGGATCAGCTGATACCCGGAGCGGGCGACGTACTTGGCACATGCGTCGGCCGCGATCGAGTAGGCCAGGTTCTCGACGTCGGGGACGAGGAAGCCGACGAAGGTACGGGTCCGTGAGCGCAGCGACCTCGCCAGGCTGTTGGCCACGTAGCCGCGTCGGGCGGCATGCTCGCGAACCCGCTCCGCAACCTCGGGACGTACGGCCGGGATGTTGTTCAGCGCCCGAGACACCGTGGCGACGGACAGGTTCAGCTCGTTCGCCAGGTCGACGATGCGCACCATGCCCTGGGGGTTCAGCCTTCCTCCCCCCTCTGCAAACGTTTACATCTCGGCTGCTGAGTCAACCGCCGGACGCCGCCGATGTCAACACCCGGCGGCCTCCCCGCACCTCTGACCTCCCCCCCTGCCGCCTCCCCCGTTGAGTGTGGTGGGCAGGGAACCTGTGGGGCGGGCGCTGCGTCCTACTGGCGACGGACGGGTAGGTGAGTCGAGATGATCCGGTACGCCGTCGTGCTCGCGGTCGCGGCCGCCACGCTGGCAGTAGGAGGATGTGGAGGGTCGGCGACGGAGCCGGGTGCTCCACCGCAGACGCGTGCCGCCGAACCGGAGGAGACCATGACCGACCAGCCCTCAGCCGGGCCCGACCAAGGCGTGGTGACCGTCGCCGTGCACGACCTCGCCCGACGGCTGGAGATCGGCACCGACGAGATCAGCGTGGTCAGCGTCGAGGAGGTCACCTGGCGTGACGGCAGCATCGGCTGCCCGAAGCCCGGGATGATGTACCCGCAGGTGCTGACCGACGGCAGTCGCGTCGTGCTGGAGACCGGCGGACAGCGTTACGAGTACCACGCCGGCGGACGGCGTACGGCGTTCCTGTGCGACGACCCGCAACCACCGGCCCGTCGATGACCGGTCATCTGCCGGGCCCGGTGGTCACGCGGGTCACGGTGAGCCCCACGACACGCCCCGGCCCATGGTGGGTCACCGCGCCGAAGAACTGCCCGTTCGGGGCCAGCCCACGCCAGGCGACCGCGACCCGCCGGGTCTGACCGAGCACCGCCCTGCGTGGCGCCCGGACCACCCGAAGTGGGCCACGGGTGCTGCGCGGCACCCGCCAGGTCCTCAGCCGGTACCTCTCCATCGGTGTGGCCACGGTCTGCCAGCCGTGCACGTACAGCGTGAGAACCTGGTTCGCCGGCAGCCTGAGCGCGATCGTCTCGTCGGTGCCTCCGCCGGTGCTCGACGCGACCTGGGCACCGGCCGCGTCGAACAGGTACATGTCGAGGTCCACGGCGTTGTTGGGGTGGGTCAGGCGCCAGCGCATGTACGCCGTACCCGCCATCCGGAACCGGTGCGCGGTGGTGCCTGCCGGGTCGGTCGGGTCGAAGGTCTGGTCGGGGTCCTGCGCGACCGTCCCGGGAGTCGTACGGCGGGGGACGAACCCGTGCGCGGTCGCCCGGTACGGCCCGGTGTAGCCGAACTTCACGGGGAATCCCGCGCGTCCCGACCGGCCGGTGCTCCGCACCAGCTCCGCCGCGTCGAGCTCGCTGGCGGCCACGGCGATCGGGCTGCGGACGGCGTACGTCCCGGCGGCGTCCGTCCAGGTCAGCGCCCCGAACGCGAACCGCCCGACCGGCGGCGTGCCGGTGTTGCGGATGCGCACCTCGAACGTCGCGGACTCACCACCTGCCAACGTGATCTGTGCCGGCGAGACCGACACGTCGAACCCTGGCGGTGCCTCGACGCCGGCGGTGAACGTCCTGGCCGGGGCGCCGGCGACGCTGGTCACCGTCCTGGTGACCGTCTGCGTGCCCGCGAGCTCGGCGACACCGATGGACGGGTAGTTCAGGTCGCTCGGGTCGGTCGAGAACCCGGCCGCCTCCAGCTGGGCGCAGGTCGCCGCCGGGTTGACGATGATTTCGGGCGCGGTGCCACACAGGAACGCCAGGTAGTCCGGCGTCCCTGCGTCGTACACCAGTCCCGGCTGGAACAGGGATCCCGGCCCCGACGGGCCGCCCGGACGCACGTGCCCGGCTCCGTAGTCGAACGGGTCTGCCTGCGTCTGGCCGTCCTCCTCGACGACGTCTTGACGTGCCGTCGTCATCGCCGCCGACTTCGCCATCGCCGGACTCCAGCGGGGGTGCGCCTGGCGGATCAGCGCGTAGATGCCGGCCATGTGCGGGCTCGACATCGACGTACCGCTGATGGACTGGAACAGCTGACCTGGCGCACCGAGCACGGGCGTTGGCGAGTTTCCGGCGAGGATGTTGACACCGGGTGCGGTGATGTCCGGTTTGATCAGGTCCAGCGCAGCCGGGTTGGGTCCACGCGAGGAGAAGTCGGCCATCGCCGATCCCTGCGAAGGGGCCCGCTCCCCCGCTGCGAGCTGCGCGGTTGCGGTGTCACCGGCGTCGGTGATGAAGGCCTTCACGGCAAGGCCGTCGGTGTTGTCGATGTGCACCGACGGCACGAAGTGGTTGTCGGTGATGAGGGCGGCTGTGTCGCTGACGTCGTACAGCACCATGCCGGCTCCGCCCGCCTCGAAGACGGCACGGCTCTTGTCGAGGCGCGCGTTCTCGCCGCGCTTGCAGAGCACGATCGAACCCGTGACCGGGCCGGTGAACGGCTGGTCGGCAAGGCACAGCTCGTTACCGAGCGCGGCTGCGTCCACCAGGGGCGCCTGGTCGGTCCCGTCCGTGATCGACGCACCGGCGAACACCTGCCCGTCCCCGAGCGTGACGGAGCCCGCGAACGTGCGGTCCTGAGTCGATGCCGCCACCGACGTCACCCAGGGGACGGAGGAGGGTCCACCGACGGTTCCGGGGCCCGGGCCGGCGTTGCCGGCCGACGTCGCGGCGAAGACGCCCGCGTCGGAGGCACCCAGGAACGCCAGCGCGTCGGGGCCGGTGAGGGTGGCGCCTCCACCGATCGAGTAGTTGATCACGTCGACGCGGTCGGCGACGGCCGCGTCGATCGCGGCGGCGAGGTCCGAGCCGAAGCAGCCCTGCTCGCCGCAGGCCTTGTAGGCGACCACCCTGGCGCGTGGAGCGATCCCGCTGAGAGTGCCGCGGGAGATGCCGAAGATCTCGGCCGGTACGTCGGAGTTGCCGGCCGCGGTACTCGCGGTGTGGGTGCCGTGCCCGTCATCGTCACGGGCCGAGTCGTAGGTCTCGGGCCCGATCACCTCCTTGTACGTCAGGCGCATGTCGCGGGCGCCAAGCAGCTTGTTGTTGCACGCGAACGGCAGGTCGTCGGGGTTGTGCGCAGTGGCGCCGAACTCGCAGGGGACCACCGGGCGACCCGCCAGCGGTGGGAAGCTGCCGTCGTCGGCGAACGAAGGGTGCTCCGGCCAGATCCCGGTGTCGATGACGCCGACCACGACGTCCTCACCGACGATGTCGCTGTCCCAGGGCCCGTTCCCGTCCGTGAGTCCGAGGAAGTCCGGGGTGTTGTCGGTCTGGGGTTGTCGCATCCGGTCCCGGACGACCGCGACGACGCCCGGCTGGCGGGTCATCGCGTCGGCCTCGGCAGCGGTCAACGTCGCGGCGAACCCGTTGAGCGCGTAGGAGTACTCCGCGCTCACGTCCGCTCGGGCCGCGCCGACCCGCCGCAGCGCCCTGCCGTGTTGCCGCTCGAGGTGACCGACATAGCTGCGTACGGCGGGAGCACGACGCCTGATCTCTCCCCGTGGCCCCGGGCTGGTCGCCCGTAGTCCGCGCACTCCGCCGTCGTACGAGACGACTGGGTCGGCCGCCATCAGGACGACGAACCTGCCGACCGACGCCCGCTGCTGCGCGGGGCCACTGCTGCTGCTCGCCGGCACGGTGGCACCGGCGAGTACGACTGCCAGGGCGCCCACCAGCACCGTGATCCTGCGCCGCATCACGAGTCTCCCGTCCCCTTGACCTGACTGACTCGAGCGCGCCGCCCCCTAGTGAGCAGACTGTCACTGTCGGGCGTTGATGGATAGTGGCCAAACCAGGGTGAAACGCGCGTCGTCAGGCGCGGGTCCGGGTGCCTGACCGGTCAGCGGCCCAGCCCGCGACACGCCCCCGTCGACGGTGTGCTCACCCGGAGTCCCCGGATGCGGACAGCCCGGGCGGCCGTGTTGTCGCGTTCGTTCCCCTCGATCAGCTGGTCACGCGGATCCGCCCGCAGAACGAGGCAGTAGACGCCGTCCGGCATTCGCCGGGGTAGCCGCAGCGACTGGCCGGGAGTGTCCACGTCGTAGAGGTCGAGCCATCCCGGCGAGATACCCTGCCGCGTGCGGCGGGAGCACTCGCCGAAGTACTCGCGACGCTGACGGACCCGCCGGTCGAGCGGGCGGTTGTCGCGCAGGCAGAAGCTCACCTTGGGGCGCCGGGAGACCGTTGCTCCGTCACGGTGGACCAGGGAGTAGGACGCCATCGCGTCGAAGTGCCAGTGGTCGTGGGTGGGATGGGAGAGCATGCAGCCGGCATCGAAAGCTCGGGCGGGCCGGTCCTGGCGTCGCTGGAAGACACCGTCACCGGCCCGGTCGCGGTGCAGGACCTGGACGGCCCGGTGCTGCCCGCGTGGACACTGCCGCTGCCGCTTCGGGCGCAGCAGGAGAGGGCCGCGGCCGTCGTTGGCCAACCGCGCGGCGAACCTCAGCTGGCGCCGCGCGCGGGTGCTCCGGATCTGGATGTCGCGTGCCCGCAGTGACCTCATGTCCGGGCGTAGCAGGCGCGGCCCGATCGTGGCGCGCACGTCATCGGGGTCGGAGCCCGTCGCAGCCGCGCCCATCGGTGCCGCAACAGAGCCGTCGACCTTGGTGGCGTGGCCGGGCTCGGAGCTGGCGCCCGGACCGGACGCGCCGACCGTGACACCGACGACCGTCGCGGTGACCAAGGCCACCGCGACGGCCCAGACGGTGATGGTCCGCCGACCCACGCTTTCACGGTATTCCGATTTCGCAACGGGCGACGGCGTTTCGGACATCAGGTCTGCGGCATCGGCTTCGTCGCCGCCACCTCCGGCAGGTGCTCGCGCACCATGTAGTAGCTGCCGCACAGCACCCAGAGAGCCGACAGCAGCAACGGGACCAAGGTCATGATC
>JBOHDD010000327.1:0-9501 GCA_050699155.1 Nocardioidaceae bacterium | reverse complement strand
GCCACCAGCAGTCCGGCGACACCAGGCGCAGGTGATGATCGCATCGTCCTAGCTCGGCTTCCGCCGACCGGTCAGGAGTGCCAGCAGGACGGCACCCGCGGCCAGGAGGACGGCGACACCGCCCATGGTCCTGGCGAGCCCGTCCGCGTCGTCACCGTCGGACGACCCCGTCGTGGCCGACGTGGTGGCGACCTGAGTGGTGTCGGCGGCGGAGGCCGTCTCCAGCACCGGCGCCGGGTGCTCCGGTTCGGCCGCCCCGTCCCTGGTGACCTGGTCCCAGGCCACGACCTCGCCGTCGGAGTAGGTCTGGGTCGCCGGGAACATCATCCCGTCGACCTGCTCCGGGAAGGCACCCACCGACAGCTCGAACTCCTGGAACTGCCCGGGCGGGATGACGCTGCCCTTCTGCGCCGTCCAGGTGACCGTGGTGACGGCCTCCGAGATGGTCGAGCCCGCGACCTCGACCGGTGCGTCGAGCTTCGTGGTCTCGGTCTCGACGGACCAGCCGGGCAGGGTCCTGCTGCTCACGTGGGCGAACGGCGTGTCCTCCGGCAGCGTGACCTCGAGCTTGGTGGTGTCAGCGGCGTCGGACTCGTTCGGGACGCGGAAGACCAGCTTGCCGAAGTCGCCGGGCGCGGCGTCGGGGGACGACACGCCCACGTGCGCCGCGGCAGGTAGGGCCGTCGCGAGCACGACGCCCGCGGCGGCCACGCCGACGGCGGCGAGCCGACGGTGAAGAACATGAGTACGCATGGAAGTTCCCTTCAGGATGAGCGAGCGAGAATGCACAAGAGGTCGACCGCCGCACGGCAGGTCGGTTTCGTTGGGTCACTCATCCACAGGGCGGGCCGCGCTGCCAGCACTCCTGCGCAGGGGTGTGCCGACGAGGCAGATGATGCTCGCGTACGGCAACGGGTCGAGGGCGTACGTCGTACACCGCGACGACGTCGAGCAGCAGCCTGACGACGCGGAGGGCGAGGGCGTCGAGCACCCGGGCGAGCAAGGACTCACCGCGACGCAGCAGCACCGCCGTGGCGAGGGCGGCCGCGGCGTGGCCGAGCGACATCGACCAGCCGATCGCGGCGGTTGCTTCGGCTGCGTCGGTCGCATGCTGGTGCAGGTGGTGCTCGACGCTCGGCCGGTCCGCCCAACCGAAGACCAGGTGCAGCAGGGTCTGGCTGGACAGCAGCAACGCGACCAGTGCCGGCAGCGTCCAGCTGAACCGGCTCAGCCCGACACTGACCAGGGCGACGCCGAGTGCGGTGCTGGACAGCACGAACGCCGAGGGCACGTCACCGCCGCCGATCACATGCCCAAGAAGCGACAGACCTGTCGCACACGCCGCGACCACGGCGCCGCGGAGCAGCCGCCAGACGCCTGCCGTCTCCAGGGGTCGCGGTGTGGTCATCAGTCTGCTTCGGTCGGTAGGGATGCACTCGCACTGCGTGCCCGGACAACGCCCGCGGTGCTGTCCGAAGTTCCATCATGCCTGTCGACCGGGGTCCTTGTCCGGGACATCGACCCTGTCGAGGATGGGAGGATGGCGCGCTGGATGCTCGGGGCCGTTGCCGGAACCGCGTTGGTCGGTCTTGTCGTCGTCGCGCTCGTCCTCACGGGCGACTCGCCGGACAGACCGCCCCCGCCGGACCGCACCGCGCCGGACCGCTCCGCGCCGGACCGCTCCCTGCTGGTGATCGCCCACCGAGGTGCGAGCGCGTACGCCCCGCACGACACCGTCGCCGCCGCCCGTGAGGCCCTCGAACGGGGCGCGGACGTCCTGGAGGCGGATGTCCGGCAGACGCGGGACGGTCGTCTGGTCGCGCTGTTCAACGCGACGCTGGCGCCGACCACCGATGTCGAGCAGGTGTTCCCACGACGGGCTCCCTGGAAGGTCGAGGACTTCACCCTGGCAGAGGTCCGCAGGCTCGACGCGGGGTCGTGGTTCGGGCCTCGGTTCGCCGGTGAGCGCATACCCACGCTGACGGAGCTCGCTAGGACGGTGAAGGGCTCGGGGGTCCGCTTGATCATCGACGCCAAGTCGCCGCAGCGTTATCCGGGCGTCACCGGCCGGGTGGCGCGGGTCGTGCGTGGCAGTCCCGGCCTCTATCTCGAGGTCGAGTCGTTCGACTGGGGGTTCCTGCGTCGGTTGGCAGGCCTGGGGCTGCCGGCCGACATCGGGCTGACCGGGACGCCGCCGCCAGAGGGGCTCGACCGGGCCTCGTCGTACGCCGATGCCGTCAACCCGAGCCTGAGCACGGTCGACGCGGCCTACGTCGCGCGGGCGCACCGGGCCGGCCTCGATGTGAAGGTGTGGTCGGTCAACGAGCGGGCGGGGATGCGTCGCGCGATCCGGATGGGCGTGGACGGCATCTACAGCCACCGCCCCGACCTGCTCCGCGACGTCCTCGGGCGCTGACCGGCAGCAGCCGTCAGGCGGCCCGGTCGGCCCTGCGCGGACGGCCGCGTGGGCGCTTGGCCGCCACGACCTCGCCCTGGACGAACAGCTCGCCACCCCAGACCCCCCAGGGCTCCCGTCGTTCGAGGGCCCCCTCCAGGCACTCCACCCGGAGCGGGCACCGCACGCAGAGTGTCTTGGCCCGCTCCACCTGGGCCGGAGACTCGGCGAAGAACAGGTCAGGATCGACCCGGCAGGCGAGAACGCTTGGATTCATGCTGCAGTCATCTCCCCGTGATGCTCGTCGTCGGTCCGACGAGCGCCCTTTCTCAGCTCTCCCCAGAGCTGCCGTCTGCTTGTTTTCCAAGTGTGGGACGGTCCGGCCGAGGCGAACTCATCGGTCGGCCGCGGTATTTCGGGTGACGTGCCCCCGATGAGTTTTTCGCCGTACACGGGTCCCCCCTGAACAAGGAGGTCCCACGTTGGCCCATCGTGACCAGTCCTCGCCGCCGGTAAGAGCGCTGTGGCCGCAGGCCGAGCCGAGCACCGTCGTGCTGATGATCGGCCCCTCGATCGCCCGCGCCGACATCCCGTGCCTGTGCGAGCACGTCCACACGCTGCTCGAGTCCGGCGAGGCCGATCTGGTGGTCTGCGACGTGAGCGCCGTGGTCGAGCCGGGCGCCGTCACCGTGGAGGCCCTGGCACGGCTGAAGCTGACCGCACGTCGGCTTGCCCGTGAGGTCCGGCTGCGGCATGCGTCGCACGACCTGCGTCGCCTGCTCGACCTGATGGGCCTCGGCGAGGTCCTGCCCCCCAGCCCGGGTCTACGGCTGCTTCGGCAGGCCGAAGAGCGGAAAGAGGCTCGCGGTGTCGAGGAACGAGTTGATCCCGGTGATCCGCCCGTCTGAGACCTCGAGGACCTGCAGGGCCCACGGTTCGTGCCGACCCCCTGGACCACTGGGCCGGTACTGTCCGAACGCGGGCGCGCCGTTCGCCTCCGTCGCGATCATCCGCGAACCCCGGCACTCGGCACCGGGGCCCAGCAACCAGCGGGTGATGTTGTCGTGGCCGCGCATCCACAAGGCGTACGGCGGCATCGACAAGGTGGCGTCGTGGTGCAGCAGCGCCACCAGCGACTCGATGTCGTAGCGCTCGAACGCATCGACGTAGCGGGCCAGCAGCGCCTGCTCGCTCTGGCTCATCGCCGGCGACGCGCCGTCGACCGTCAGGTCGCTGGCCGCCAGCGTGGCCCGGGCACGCTGCAGCGCGCTGTTGACCGACGCCACCGTGGTGTCGAGGAGCTCGGCGACCTCGGCGGCCTTCCAGTGCAGCACCTCGCGCAGGATCAGCACGGCACGCTGTCGCGGTGGCAGATGCTGCAGGGCCGCGACGAACGCCAGCCGGACCGTCTCACGGGACACCGCGAGCTCGGCGGGATCGGCCTGCGACGGCAGCACCCGGCCGTCGGGGACCGGTTCGATCCAGGTGGCCTCCGGCATCGCGGCGCCCAGCGGGCCGTCGGCCGTCCTCGCGTCGGACAGGTCCATCGGCCGCGCGCGCCGCTGCCGGCCGTTCAGCATGTCGAGGCACACGTTGGTCGCGATGCGGTAGAGCCAGGAGCGCAGCGCGGCCCGGCCCTCGAACTTGTGGTAGTTCCGCCAGGCGCGGACCATCGTGTCCTGGACGGCGTCCTCGGCCTCGAACGCCGAGCCCAGCATCCGGTAGCAGAAGCCGGTCAGCTCCACGCGGTGCCGGTCGAGCCGCAGTGCCAGCTCGTCGGAGTCGTGGGTCGTGGTGGTAAGTGCGGTGCCCTCCGTGGCCGCGACATCAGTCATCCGGAGCCCTCCCCTCTCTATTCCTAATAGGAATACTCCGTGTCGGAGGGCTCTCCGTCAAGGCCCCGTCATGGCCACGGCCCCCCTCGGAGGACGCTAGCCGACTTCGGCGGGAATGAACACCGGCAGACCCGGCTCTCCGGTCTCGACGTCGAGCAGCGCCTGATGGTCGCGGTCGCCGGTCACGTACGCCTGGTTCGCCACGATGATGCGGGTGCCCAGGAAGGCGACGCCGGACGGGCTGTCGAACGGCACGGGTGAGCCGTTCTCGCCGGTCAACAGTGTCTGCGGGAAGCGCTCGATCTCGTCTCCGTCCGGCCCGAGTACCACGACCTGGTTGCTCGACGGGCTCACGTTCGCCAGGTAGACGCGTCCCGACCGCGCGATCGCGAACCCGTCGGGGCTGTCGGCGGGACGGCTCTCCCAGAGCCGTCGCATCGCGCCGGGGCCGCCGTCGCCGCGGATGGGTACGGCGTAGAGCTTCCCGGTCGTCGGGTTGGGTTCGCCGAGACCGGCAGAGCTCTGCTGCCCGACCAGCAGGGTGCGGCGGTCGGCGGCCAGCCGTAGACCGGTCGTGCCGAACGGCCCGCCGTCCAGACGTGGGTCGCGCAACCATGGCTGCGGGTGGCCTCCACCCGGCGGGACGCGCCACAGCGTCGCCTGCGCGTAGTCGGTGACGTAGAGCGAACCGCCG
Organism: Nocardioidaceae bacterium; assembly: GCA_050699155.1. Lineage (GTDB taxonomy): Bacteria > Actinomycetota > Actinomycetes > Propionibacteriales > Nocardioidaceae > JBOHDD01. The sequence goes on along the minus strand of JBOHDD010000327.1, from coordinate 4,577 downwards.
GGGGCCCAGGCCGCGAAGTTGGGCACCGCGCCGTCGCCGAACCCGGCGTACCGCGAGAACCGCCCGGTGGCGGGGTCGAGCAGCATCGCCCGGGCCGGGGAGCGGTCCAGCAGCACCAGCCGCCCCTGCGCGTCGCTGGTCGCGACCTGGACGCCGTGTGACTGCGACAGGTCCTGGCCGGGAACGGTCCACGAGCGCAGCAGGGTCCCGCCGGAGCTCCACTCGAACACCCGCGAGCGCTGGCTGTCGCCGAGCGGGTTCGCGTAGGTGCCGGCGTACACGCGGCCGTTGTCGGGGTGCACGTACGCCGAGGCAGGGAACCCGGGCTCGGGCACCAGCGAGAACACCTCGGTGTCCCAGCGTGGTCGCTCACTGCCGGCGGCCATCGACACGATCGCACCCACACCCATGGTCAGCACGAGCGCGGCGACCAGCACGAGCGCGGCGATCTGCACCAGGCGCCACTTCACAGCAGGTCACCCACCTCGACGGCGGCGCGTTCGCCGGAGCGCACGGCGCCGTCCATGTAGCCGTTCCAGTAGGTTGACGTCTCGGTTCCGGCCCAGTGCACGCGACCCACCGGTCGGCGGATCTGCGCGCCGAGGTCGATCGTGGTGCCGGGACCGGCGACGGAGACCGGTCCGCCGACCGACCACGTGTCGCGCACCCAGTCGTGCTCCAGGTAGTCCACCGGCGCCAGCGCCCGGTCTCCGACAGCGGTGGCGAAGTTCCGCAGGACGAGGCGGCGCCGCTGGGCCACCGGCATGCGGCCGACCTCGCGCCAGTGGTGGCCGCCGACGAAGCCCATCAGGACGCCGGGCGACCCCTCGGGCGGCGAGTTGTCGAACGACGTCACCATCGGTCCCTCGAGGTTGACCGACATGCCGCTCAGCCCCGGTCGCCAGAACGGCTCGTCGTAGACGGCCTCGACCTTCATCAGCGTGCCCATGGGCAGCCGCTGGAAGAGCTGGTCGTGCAGCGCCGGGAGCCCGGGGTCCCACGCGATCCGGGCCGCCAGCGGTGGCGGGATCGCCACCACCACCCGCTGCGCCCGCCAGGTACCGCCGTCGCTGACGACGTCGACGCCGGAGCCGTCCTGCGTCACACGCCGCACGGGAGCGCCGAGCACGACCCGGCCGTCGAGCCGTTCGGCCAGCCTGATCGAGATCAGCTGGCTGCCACCGACGAACCGCTGCTCCTGGGCGCCACCCTTGGTCGCGATGCCGCGGTCGATGGTCCCGGGGTTGTCCTCGTTGCCGAACCCGGCGATGTAGAACAGCGAGAAGAGCAGCGAGGCGTCACGTGACTGTCCGCCGAGCAGCGAGTTGTACAGCACGTCGACCAGCTCGCGGGTGCGTGGCAGCACGTTGTTGCTGCGCAGCCAGGTCTCCATCGTCTGGCCGTCCCACTGCTCTGCCTGCGACGCCTCCCACGGCGCGTCGATCGGCACCTCCCGTGACATCCGGTTGATCCGTTCGATCGTCACCAGTGCGTCCGGCAGCGCGATCGGGTCCGGCGGCAGGTCGCCGGTGTAGGTACGGCGGACCCCGTCGGCGTAGTAGACGTTCTCGCCCTCGATGTGGGTCGGGAAGGTGCCCACGCCGACCTCCCGTGCGAGCCGCGCGATGTGGTCCTGGGTCGGCCCGACGAACTGCCCGCCCTTCTCCACCACCCGGCCGTCCCCGAGGTCGTGGTTCAGGGTGCGGCCGCCGACCCGGTCACGCGCCTCGAGCACCACGACCGAGTGGCCGGCCGCGCGCAGCCTGTGCGCAGCCGTGAGCCCGGACAGCCCGGCTCCGACCACCACGACGTCGGCCCGGCCTCCGCGCCCGGTCGCGGCGGCAGGACCGGCGCTCAGGAGTGCGCCCGCACCGGCGGCCGCCCCTGCGCCGAGAAGGCCTCGTCTGCTCAGTCCGTCGGGGGTCATCTGCGTCCCTTCTCCGTGGCGGGTTCGGCGGCCTGCAGGTCGGCGAGATAGGCGCGCAGGATCCGCTTGGCCTCAGCGAGCAGCGCAGGGTCGCCCTCGGCGTCGGTCCGGAACGACTCCTGGATGAGCGCGTCGGCGGTGAGCACCGCGGCGTGGCTGATGGTGGCGAGTGAGGGGGTGCCCGTCACGAGACCGAGCCGGATGAGGATGCGGCGCACTCCGTCGGCCATCGTGCGCTTGTGCCGTCGGTCGACAGCGGCGATCTCGTCGGAGAGATGCCGGCCGAACCACAGGGCGCGCAGGGCAGGGTGGATGCGGTAATGGTCGACGTACACGTCGATCAGCAGTCCGATCGGGTCCTCCCAGGTCTCGTCGCCGGCACGGGTGACCATCTCCTCCATCAACGCCTCGAACTCGCCGAGGTAACGCGTCGCGAGGGCGTCGAAGATCGCGGACTTGTCGGGGAAGTAGCGGTAGACCGAGCCGACGGCCGCCCCGGCCTCGGCTGCCACCCGGGTGGTGGTGACGGCGTCGGCGCCCTCGGACACCAGCAGGCGCTCGGCGGCGTCGAGCGCCTCGCCGATGCGCGCCCGGCTGCGCGCCTGCTGCGGTGCGCGACGGAGCCGCTGCGGAATTGGCGGTGTCGGCCGCTGGTCGGTCATGGGCGTCTCCCTCGTGGCAACGGATAGAAGACGAAGATGAACTCACTTTCACGTTATTCTAACGCGTCCGACAGGGCGCCCACACGGCTGGTGACCCTCGCCACCTCCAGGAATGGCGCCCGCCCCGGCGGCTGTTGAGCCCGGTGAAGCAATCTCGCGTCGAGGAGGGCACCGATGGCCACATTCTTTGGGCCCCAGGGTTTCGAGGGGCGTCGCGTCGACATCACGGACCTGATGACTGAGCAGACCCAGCGGCTGCTCGTCGAGGCGGCCACCGATGCCACCGAGCTCGGTCACGTCGAGGTCGACGTTGCACACCTGTTCCGGGCGTTGACCAGGCACGACCCGACCCGCGAGCTGCTGCGACGTACCGGTGCCAACCCGGACGCGCTGGCCGAGTCGGTCCGCGCGCTGTTGCCGGCCTCCGGCGGCTCCACCGGCGCTGGCCTGCCCGCGACCATGACGCCGGGTGTCCGCAAGGTCCTGCTCGAGTCGCACCAGGCGGCCCAGGCCCTGGGTTCGTCGTACATCTCCCCTGAACATGTGCTGCTCGCACTCTCGGCCGACCGGGGCACTGGCGCCGGGCGTCTCCTCGGCGCCGAGGGCGTGAGCCCGCAGTCGTTGGTGGATGCCGCCGCGAGCCCCGGACAGGCGCACGGGGAGACCACCGAGAGCGGCACTCCCACGCTCGACGAGTACGGCGAGGACCTGACCACCCAGGCGCGTGACGGGGCACTGGACCCCGTCGTGGGCAGGGCGGACGAGATCGAGCAGACACTCGAGGTGCTGTCTCGCCGTACCAAGAACAACCCGGCACTCGTCGGCGAGCCCGGCGTCGGGAAGACCGCGATCGTGGAGGGCATTGCCCAGCGGATCGCCACCGGTGACGTGCCCACGACGATGCAGGGCAAGCGAATCGTCCGGTTGAACCTCTCCGCGATGCTGGCCGGCACCCGCTACCGCGGTGACTTCGAGGAACGACTGACGAAGGTCATCGACGAGGTCACCCGGCACAGCGACGAGGTGGTCGTGTTCATCGACGAGCTGCACACGGTCGTCGGTGCCGGTGGCGCCGAAGGTGCGGTCGACGCGGGGAACATGCTCAAGCCGCGGCTGGCCCGCGGTGACCTGAACGTCGTGGGTGCCACGACCCTGGACGAGTACCGCAAGGACATCGAGAAGGACCCGGCCCTCGAGCGGCGGTTCCAGCCGGTCCTCGTGGCCGAGCCCGGCGTCGAGGACACCATCGCCGTGCTTGCCGGACTGCGTGAGAGGTACGAGGAGCATCATCAGGTCCGGATCACCGACGACGCGATCACGGCTGCCGCGCGGCTGTCCGACCGCTACATCGCCGACCGGTTCCTGCCGGACAAGGCGATCGACCTCGTCGACCAGGCCGGCGCCCGCAGGCGGCTGCGGGCATCCAGCGTGGATCCGCAGGTGGCCGCCCAGGAGCAGCGGATCCGGAGCCTGCAGCAGGATAAGGACTCCGCGGTCGAGGCCGAACGCTACGAGCGCGCCTCGCAGCTCCGGGACGAGATCGTGAGCCTGGAGGCGGAGCTCACGAACATGAGGGCTCGGCCCGACGACCAGGTCCTCGAGGTGAGCGAGGTGGATATCGCCGAGGTGGTGTCGCGTGCGACCGGCGTACCCGTCAGGCAGCTGACGGACAACGAGCGGGCGCGCCTCCAGCACCTCGAGGACGACCTGCACCAGCGGGTGATCGGCCAGGACCAGGCCGTGCACGCGATCGCGCGTTCCGTACGGCGGTCACGGTCCGGCATGGGCGACCAGCATCGCCCCGTCGGCAGCTTCCTCTTCGTCGGCCCGACCGGTGTCGGGAAGACCGAGCTGGCCAAGGCGCTCGCGGTCACGCTGTTCGGCGACGCGGACCGGATGGTGCGGCTCGATATGAGCGAGTTCGGCGAGCGGCACACGGCCAGCCGGTTGTTCGGTGCACCTCCGGGATACGTGGGGTACGGCGACGC
>JBOHDD010000326.1:0-2918 GCA_050699155.1 Nocardioidaceae bacterium | reverse complement strand
AGCACCGGCAGCCAGGTGCAGTCGAACTCGTCGAGCAGCAGCTGTCCTCCGGGCTTGAGCGCATGCCAGATCTGCTGGAGTGCCCGGCGACGTTCGGGCAGGTGCAGCAGCACGAGTCGGGCATGGACGAGGTCGAATGCCGCCTCGGGCAAGGGGTCCCGGACGATGTCATGCCGCAAGACCTGCACGTTGTCGCGCACCTCGCCGATCAGCCCGATGTCAATGTCAGTGGCCACGACCGACCCAGCGTCACCGACTCGGTCTGCCAGCCACCTGGCCAACGAACCGCTGCCGGCTCCCACCTCGAGACACCGCCACCCGGGGCCCAGGCCGAGCGCGTTCAGCTCGCGCTTGCTGACCGGGTCGTAGCAGTGCTCCAGGCTCGTGAACCGCTCCGTGTTGGCCAGCACGACCGCGTTGTCGAAGACATGGGACGACATTCGAAACCCCCCTCGCACGTTGCAACGTGACCGTAACGGTCACGCACAGTGATGGCTATCCGAATTGCGAATGCTTCGATGACATCCGCTCCCGGGCGCGGTCGGCGCAACGCCCCGACGATGCAACCGAACCCGTTCCCCCGGCGTCTGTTCGGGCAGGAGACCGGAAAGACCGGTCCCGCATACGTTCGGGGGAGTCATGTCGAGACGCACTGTCGTCAGTGTCCTTGCACTTGGGTTGGTGGTACCGGCTTCGTTGGTGGCCGGCCCTGCGCAGGCGTGCGCCTGCCATTTCACAGACATCTCGGTCCGCGTATCGGATCCCACACCTGCCAGTGGTCAGACCTTCCGGATCCGCGGAAGGTTCTTCGACTCGGGCTCTCCTGCCCAGAGCCGGATCGTGAAGGTGCAGACCCGGCGCGACGACAGATGGGTGCCGATCCGCGGCGCACGCGTCCGCACCAACGACGAGGGCAGGTACCGGATGCGGCTGGTCCTCTCGCAGCGGGGCAGGCGGATGATGCGCGTCGTCGGCGTCGACCGCGGCGAGGGTCCGAACGCCTACGAGCGCTTCCGCGTCCGCGTGCACTGAGGTCAGACCGTGCCGCACGGCCGGTTTTCGGCGGCAGGTACCCTTGGCGGTTGTGCGCCGTCGACGTGAGCAGGGGACTGTAGGCAGGGGATGACGACAGAAGGTCCGGAGGCCTGGGAGGGCGAGCCGATGCCGGGACCGAGCCGGCTCGGTGGACGTTACGAACTCGGAGCGCTGCTCGGTCAAGGCGGCATGGCAGTCGTGCGGCAGGCCACCGACCTGCGCCTGGGCCGCACGGTCGCCGTCAAGATCCTCCGCGGCGAGCTGACCGAGGCGCCGTCGTTCCAGGCGCGGTTCCGTCGCGAGGCGCGGGCGGCCGCAGCGCTCGACCATCCGGCCATCGTCGGCGTGTACGACGCTGGTGAAGAGACCGTCGATGGCGTGGTCACGCTGTACATCGTGATGGAGTACGTCGACGGGCAGACGCTTCGACACCTCGTCCAGCGGGGCCCACTGGCGCCCGATCGTGCCCTCGGGATCACCGCGGACATCCTGGACGCCCTGGCGCACAGCCACCGCGCCGGGCTTGTGCACCGCGATGTCAAGCCGGCCAACGTCATGGTGACACCAGCGGGCGCGGTCAAGGTCATGGACTTCGGCGTCGCCCGCGCCGTCGCGGACATGTCGGCCAGCCTGACCCAGACCTCAGCGGTGATCGGGACCGCGCACTACCTGTCACCTGAGCAGGCCAGGGGAGACTCGGTCGACGCCCGCAGCGACGTCTACTCCACGGGCTGCCTGTTGTACGAGCTGCTGACGGGGCGCCCGCCCTTCCATGGCGACTCGGCGATCTCCGTGGCCTACCAGCATGTGCGCGAGGAGCCGCAGCCGCCGTCGGCGTTCGAGCCGAGCGTGCCGGCCGAGATCGAGGCGGTCGTGCTGGCTGCGCTCGCCAAGCAGCCGGGCCAGCGTTACCAGTCGGCCGAGGAGATGCGCAGCGACCTCCTGGGTGTGCTCGCCGGTGACAGAGCAGCCCTGCCTGTCGCGGCGGTGGAGTCGACCGCGGACCTGCCGCCGGTCGCCGACGCCACGGAGGCGACGGCCGTAGCGGTCGTTCCTGCGGATCCGGACGCGGGGGTCCCCGACGACAGCGTCGACCGGCGACAACGCCGAAGGAAGATCGGGTACGTCGTCGCCGCGGTGGCGATCGTCCTGGCCGGCGTGCTCGCCGCGTTCGCCATGACCGGGCTGGGCGATGAGCCCGACCGCCGTCCCGAGGCCGAGCAGAAGCCCGTGCGCGACAGGGAGCCGGACCGATCCGCGCAACCACGCGCCCAGTCGGGCCCGCTGGCGCCAGCGGGGTCGACAGACAGCGGCCCGGTCGAACGTCGCCAGCCGGCCCCGCGTGATCGTGGGGCGACCCAGCCGAAGCAGACAGCAGACGACACCCGACCAGAGCAGAGCCCAGGACCCGCCCGTCCGGAGCCGACCCAGGACTCCGAGCCATCACCCACGGCAACGTCGAGCTCGGCGCCGGCGGAGTCGGCGTCGGCGTCGCAGGAGAGCTCGCCGTCGGAGTCCCCACCGCCCGAGTCATCCGAGCCGGAGCAGTCGCCGACCACAGAACCGACTCCTACTGCGCCCCCCGCTGCTCAGGACGCCGGCGCTTAGGGCAGCTCCTTGATCCGGACGTTGCGGAAGGACACGTCGTCTCCCGACCCGTGGTTCTGGAGCCCGATGTATCCCTGGTCCAGGTCGACGTTCGGGTCGTCGTCCGCCCATTCGTTGACCTGTGCTCCGTTGAGCACCACCTTGATCGTGTCGTCGGCGACCACGATCTCGAAGGTGTTCCACTCCCCCGGAGGGTTCAGCGCGGCATCACGAGCTGCCGCGTCCGGCGCCTGTTCGTTGTAGATCGCACCGGTGGTGGAGTCAGGGTCGTCGGT
>JBOHDD010000325.1:0-2478 GCA_050699155.1 Nocardioidaceae bacterium | reverse complement strand
CCTCCGGGTCGACCGAGCTCACCGCGCCGCCGGTGCCGACGGCGACCGGGTTCTTGTCGGTTGCCCTCCCGTCAGCGGCCCGTGCTTCGGCGGCCGCTCCGGGCCCGACCGCGGACGGGATGCTGGTGGCGACCAGGCAGGCGACCCCGGTGACGGCGAGACGGCGAAGGACGGGCGTACGGCGGCGGGTCATCCACCATGCCTACCACGACGGTGACCAGCCGCACACGCTCAGCGCACGCTGGGTGAGGTCTGGGGCGTCGAGGTCGACCCAGGTGATCCGCGGGTCCTTGCGGAACCACGAGTCCTGGCGCCGGGCGAACCTCCGGGTCGCCGTCACCGTCGCCTCCCGTGCCTGCACCTCGTCGAGCTCCCCGTCCAGGAACCGGAGCACCTGCGCGTACCCCAGCGCCCGGCTGGCGGTCCGGCCCTCTCTCAGGCCGTCGGCGTCCAGGCGCCGTACCTCGTCGACGAACCCGGCGGCCCACATCCGCTCGACCCGCATCCTGATCCGCTCGTCCAGGACGGCTCGCGGGACGTCGACGCCGACCTGGCGGACGTCGTCGTAGAAGTACGTGAAGTCCGGCAGCGTCGCCGCGAACGGCCGACCGGTCAGCGCGAGCACCTCCAGGGCACGCACGATCCTCCGCCCGTTGCTGGGCAGGATGCGGGCGGCGGCCTCGGGGTCGGCCCCGGTGAGCACGGCGTGCAGATGATGCGACCCGCGAGCGTCGAGCTCGGCCTCGAGTCCGGCGCGCACGTCGGGGTCGGTGCCAGGGAACTCGAACCGGTCCAGCACCGCCCTGACGTACAGCGCGGACCCACCCACCAGAACGGGCGTGCGTCCGCGCTCGCGGCAGTCGTCGACCGCGGCTCGGGCCCACGCCTGGAAATCCGCGACCGTCGCCGGCGCGGTGACGTCGAGGACGTCGAGCAGATGGTGCGCCACGCCGCGCCGTTCACCGGTCGTCAGCTTCGCGGTGCCGATGTCCATGCCGCGGTAGATCTGCATGGAGTCGCCGTTGACGACCTCGCCGCCCAGGCGTACGGCGACCTCCGCCGCCAGGTCGGACTTGCCGGCGGCGGTGGGGCCGACGACCGCGAGGACCGGGGGTGTTGGTGACACGCGGACAGTCTGACAAAGACGCCGCACTTGTCCTCGGCCACGGATCCGAGATAGGGAAGGAAGTGCAAATCAGTCGAAAACATCTCACTCGGGAGACAGATATGGGCTTGTTCGACAAGTTCAAGGGCAAGACAGGGGAGGCCGTGGACCAGCACGGCGACAAGGTCGACAGCGGCCTGGACAAGGCAGGCAGCACGATCGACGAACGCACCGGCGGCCAGCACAGCGAGCACATCGACAAGGGCACGGACAAGGCCCGCGAGGGCCTCGACGGGCTCGACGGCCAGCAGGGAGACGACCTCGGCACCGGGCAGGAGGGCGGCGGGCAGGAGGGCGGCGACCAGCAGCAGAGCTGAACCCACATCGTGCGAACGGCCCCGGTCGGCTTTGCGACCGGGGCCGTTCGCGGTAGGAAGGTGGCATGGGCATCTTCGACAAGGTCCGCGACACGGCCAAGCACGCCGTGGACCAGCACGGCGACAAGATCACGCGCGGTCTCGACAGCGCGGCCAAGGCGGTCGACAAGCGCACGGGTCACAAGCACTCGGACAAGATCAACAAGGGCGTTCGCAAGGCCAAGGAAGGTCTTGACCGGCAGCGCGGCAAGGGTGGACCGGACACACCACCCCCGGGTACGCCACCCGAGTCGGGTCCGCAGGAGCCTCCCGGCACGGGCTCGACACCTCCGCGCTGAGCCGACGCCGGTCAGCTCCGCGCGACCCAGCTGGCCACGAGGTAGCCGACGCCGTAGGGGGCCGCGTCGTAGTGCATCCGCGCTGCGAGCGTGTCTCCCTGCGGCGTCTGCGTTGCGGCACCGGCCAGGAACTGCCACGCCTGCCGACCGGCGACCCACAGCTCGGCGCACGCCAGCGGCGGCGGCTGCTCGGACAGCCAGCGCAGGTCCGCCCGGCCCAGCGCCGCAGCCACCTCGGCATCGAACGGTTCGGCACGCTCGTCGAGGTAGCCGGGCGCCTGCTCGCTGCGCTTGGCCGACCCGTCGCCCAGCGCGAGCACACCCACTCGAAGGTCCGCGGCCGCGGTGGTCGCACCGATCCGCACGCACTCCTCGGAGGTGGTCTCCAGGGACAGGGCGATGTAGCGACGTGGCCCGTCCCAACCGGCCCGGTCGAGCAGCCACTCCCCGACCGTCAGCGCGAGGGGGAGGTCTGCGGACCTGCCCGCCGTACGGGTGTCGACGCCGAAGGCATGCATCGTCCCGCCCGCACTCTCGTCGTACCTTCGCATCTCTGGTCCGTCACCGACGCAAACGACCACCTCGGGGTCGCTGGCAAGCAGGCAACCGACCGCGTCGGCGCAGGCGGCGCGCAGGGCGTCGAGCTCCGCCGCCGCTC
>JBOHDD010000324.1:0-2222 GCA_050699155.1 Nocardioidaceae bacterium | reverse complement strand
CGAGGCCATCGAGCAGGCTCTGCTGGTGGCGTACCACCGCACCGAGGGAGCGCAACCGAACGCTCGTGTGCATCTGGACCGCAAGAGCGGCCACGTCACGGTGCTGGTGCCGGAGTCTGCCGGTGAGGGCGGCGCGACCGCCGAGCCGCCCACTCCCTACGAGTACGACGACACGCCCGAAGGCTTCGGCCGCATCGCCGCGACGACGGCCAAGCAGATCATCCTGCAGCGGCTACGCGACGCTGAGGACGAGGCGAAGTACGGCGAGTTCTCCCAGGTCGAGGGCGACATCGTCTCCGGGATCGTGCAGCAGGGGCAGATCGCCGACGACGTGATGGTCGACCTCGGCCGCCTGGAGGCGCTGCTGCCACGGGCGGAACGGGTGCCGGGGGAGCGGTACGAGCACGGGAGCCGCATCCGCTGCCTGGTCGTCAGCGTCCGCCGCGGGCCTCGTGGGCCGCAGGTGATGCTGTCCCGCTCACACCCCAACCTGGTGAAGAAGCTCTTCGAGCTCGAGGTGCCAGAGATCGCCGACGGCACTGTCGAGATCACCGCCATGGCGCGCGAGGCGGGTCACCGCACCAAGATCGCCGTCCGGTCGACGCTGTCCGGTGTCAACGCCAAGGGCGCCTGCATCGGGCCGATGGGCCAGCGGGTGCGCAACGTGATGAGTGAGCTGCACGGCGAGAAGATCGACATCGTGGACTGGTCGGAGGAGCCGGCCGACATGGTGGCGAACGCGCTCTCGCCGGCGCAGGTCTCCAGCGTGGAGGTCGTCGACCTGGCCGGGCGAGTGGCGCGGGTCGTCGTACCCGACTTCCAGCTCTCGCTGGCGATCGGCAAGGAGGGGCAGAACGCCCGACTGGCCGCGCGGCTCACCGGATGGCGGATCGACATCCGCCCGGACACGCCGCCGAGCGACGACCTGGGGTGAAGGGGTAGACTTCCCGCAGTGGACCGATCGTCCTCGGCTGCCTTCGTGCGTTCGCACCCGGTGCGTACCTGCGTGGGTTGCCGCGAACGATCACCGAAGTCCGATCTGCTGCGTCTCGTGGTGACCGGCGTCACACCCGCCAGGGTGGTCTCGCCAGATCCGCGTGGCACGGCGCCGGGTCGTGGGGCGCACCTGCACCTCACGGTGGCCTGTCTGGACAAAGCCGAACGCCGTCGCGCGTTCTCTCGCGCCTTGCGTGTCGAGGGCCCGCTCGACCTGAGTGTGTTGCGGGCGTACGTCGAGACAGCCGGCGCGGGTGGGCGCCAGCAGGGCAAGACCACCACGAACACCGCGGCATCACCTGGTGCGGCGACCGAGAGAAAGCGGAGCACTGGCTCATGAACCGTCAATGAGTTCTTCGCGATGAGCACGTCCGTCAACTAACGGTCCGTCGTCATTCCTTGACTCGGACCGCCAAAGGAGAGCAGTGGCCAAGGTCCGAGTCCACGAACTCGCCAAGGAGTTCGGAGTCCCCAGCAAGGTCGTGCTGGAAACCCTCAAAGAGATGGGGGAGTTCGTCAAGACCGCGTCCTCGACGGTCGAGGCCCCCGTCGAGCGTCGCCTGAACGAGCAGTACGGCGACAAGCTGCGTGAGCAGGGCGCCCAGAAGAAGGCGGCCAAGAAGCCCGCGGCCAAGAAGTCGACCGCCAAGTCCGCCGACACCTCGACCAAGACGGCACCGGCGCCCGCCGAGGCGCAGGCCCCGGCTCCGGCGGAGTCCGAGGTCACCGCCGGTGGTCAGACACCAGCCGAGACCAGGCCCAAGCCCGGTCCCGTTGCGCCGGCGCCCGTGCCGACCGACGACCAGCCGACGCCGGAGGCTCCCGCAGCCGCCGAGCCGGGCACGCCCGAGGCTCCCGCGGCGCGGGCCGACCAGACCGGACCCGAGCAGGGCCATGGGCCGGGCGAGCCTGGTCCGGAGACTGGTGGCGACACCGGTGCGCCCCCGAGCCCGACACCCGGGCAGATGCAGCCGCGACCGCCACGCGCCGGCGGCGCCCGTCCCGGTCCGGGCGCTCCCCGCCCAGGCAACAACCCGTTCTCCTCCACCCAGGGCATGCAGCGGGGACGCCCCTCGCCCGGTCAGATGCCCCCACGGCCGCCGGCAGGACGCGGTGACCGTCCCGAGCGCGGCGACCGCGCAGGCGGGCAGGGTGGCCGCGGCGGCGACCGGCGCGGTGGCGTGGCCGGTGTGCCGCGTCCCAACCCGGCGATGATGCCGAAGCAG
>JBOHDD010000323.1:0-2008 GCA_050699155.1 Nocardioidaceae bacterium | reverse complement strand
ACACCCCCGAGTCCTCGTCGGGCAACCTCGGCTTCCGCTGCGCCAACGACTGACTCGGTTGTCGTCGGTGAGGCGTCAATCACTTGTGGTGACGCGTCAATCTTGTGCAGCAGAAGATGTCTCAGATCCTTGTGTAGCAGGGGTTTTGGACACCCGAAACTGTCGGTGGGCTCTGCTGGGATGGGGGGGTATGGAGAACACGGCCGCCGCACGGCTGGTGGATTGGGCGCATGCCCTGGTCGACCGGGCGCGGCTGCTGCCCTGTGATCAGGCGGTGAAGGTGTTGGAGCAGGCGGCGACGATCAGCCAGGCCGGGCAGGCCGAGGTCCTGGCCGCCGGGGAACGCTCCGGTGGACCTGGCCGACTCGGGCCGCACGACGGTGTGGTCGTTGGCCACCACCAACGTGCGCCGCTCCAATGGGGATGCGAGTCTGCTGGCACAGGTGGCGTTGCATCTGGTGGCGTTCCCCAAGCTCGCCGACGCCTACCAGGCCGGACACGCACAGACTTCGTGGATCTCGCCGCTCAGGCGGCGGGGTGTTGGGGTGGGTCGCCCACTTTGTCTCCGACTAGACCTCAACAGCGCTTGAGGATCTACGGTCTGGGTCATGACACCCACCAGCAGCAGCCATCCGGTGCTCGACCGGGCTGCATTCGGTCGGCAGGGATACGGCGCGATGAGGCTACGCGAGCGCTCGGCCGGCGATGACCCCGATCGCGATCCTGTGGCGGTGGTCCACGCCGCGCTGGACGCGGGCATCAGGATGGTGGACACGGCCGACGCCTACCAGAACGAGAGCCTGGTCGGTCGGGCGATCCGAGGTCGACGCGACGAGGTGCTGCTGGCCACCAAGTTCGGGCTGGTGTGGCAGGACGGCGTCGCCGGCGACTTCGACGTACGCGCCGACCCGTCGTACGTGCGGCAGGCGTGCGAAGCAAGCCTGCGACGGCTCGGCGTGGACGTGATCGACCTGTACTACCTGCACCATCGCAGCGAGAGGACCCCGATCGAGGAGACCGTCGGAGCAATGGCTGAGCAGGTCGCGCAGGGCAAGGTGCGCGCGCTCGGCCTGTCCAACGTCACCGCCGAGGACCTGCGACGCGCGCACGCCGTCCACCCGATCGCGGCGCTGCAAGAGCAGTGGTCGGCCGACCGGCGGGGCATCGAGGAACGGCTACTGTCCACCGTGGCCGAGCTCGGGACGGTCGTCGTGGCCCACTCCCCGACCAGTCACGGCCTCCTGCAGCACACGCACGGCGCATCCGAGGGGGACGCCGCGAACGCCATGCGTGTCACCCTGGACGACATCGGCCGCACCCACGAGGCCACGCCCGGCCAGGTCGCCCTGGCGTGGGTGCACCACCGCGAGCACGTGCACGGTGTGCCGGTCGTTCCGATCCCGGGTACGACACGCGTGAGCCACCTCCACTCCAACATCGCCGCCGCGGACCTGAGGCTGTCCGACGACGAGCTGAGGCAGCTGGACATCACCACCGGCTGGTGAATGCGAGCCCCCAGCCCTAGCGCCTCCGCACCTCGACTCGGTGGTTGTTCCTGTCGCCGCGCCACCACCAGCCCCCGGCGGCGCGCACCTGGTAACGCGTCGTACGCCGTGCGCGCACCCGGAACGTGCGGTCCCCGTTCGTCACCTTCCCGGTCCTGATCCGCGACCACTGCTCCGCACCCCTGGGACGAGACCACAATGTCGACGGCCCACTGACCCGTCTGTGGTCCTCGCTTCGCCAGCGCACGGAGAGCCGCACACGATCACCGCGACGTGCCGTGTCGGGGCCGCCCAACCGCACGACCGTGTCTGCCCGGCGACCGTCGATCTTGCTGGCACGGGAGGGTTCGGCGTCAGGCGGCGATCCCCGTCTCGGTACCCACCGCACCTTGATGTCACGGCGGAGCCACAGGCTCGTGGAGACCTTTCCGTTGAGGTCGGTGGCCCTGCTCTGGATGTTGTGCCATGAGCCGGAGTGATAGGTCTGCAGGGTGACCCAGGTC
>JBOHDD010000322.1:0-4393 GCA_050699155.1 Nocardioidaceae bacterium | reverse complement strand
GGCGTTCGCCGCGGCGCTCGGCCTCGGCGTTGCGCCATCGCGCCAGCTCCCACACCTCGGTCTTGAGTACGTCCTTCAACGGTGCATAGCCGCCGACGGCGTCGCCGTAGATGGTGGAGTAGCCCACAGCCAGCTCGCTCTTGTTGCCGCAGGCCAGCACGAGGTGACCGTGCTGGTTGGACAACCCCATCCAGACCACCGCCCGGATGCGTGCCTGCAGGTTCTCCTCCGCAAGCCCGTCCAGCGAGAGCTCGTCCTGGAAGCAGTCGAACATGGCCCCGATCGGGATCGTCCGGAAGTGCAGGCCGGTGCGTTCGGCCAGCTCTTCGGCGTCGGTCCTGGAGTGCTCGGTGGACCAGCCACTGGGGTTGGAGATGCCGTACACGTTCTCCGCGCCGATCGCATCACAGGCGATCACCGCGGTGAGGGTGGAGTCGATGCCGCCGGACAGTCCGAGGAGCACCGAGCCGAAGCCGTTCTTGCGGACGTAGTCGCGCAGTCCGACGACGAGGGCGTGGTAGACCTCTGCCTCGTCCTGGATGCGTGGCGCGATGGTGGCCGGTGATGGTGGGTACGCCGGCACCGGGTCGCGGGAGATCGCCGTACCCTCGATCCGGAGCCCGCTGTAGCCGGACTCCGGTGCGACGGACTCCTCCGGGTCTGCTGCCTTCACCTCGAGGTCCACGACCAGCACGGCAGGGTCGAACTGCGGAGCTCGCGCCAACGTCTCCCCGCTGGCACCGACCACGATGGAGTCACCGTCGAAGACCAGCTCGTCCTGGCCACCGACGAGGTTGACGTAGGCCAGCGGGCAACCGGCCTCGCGGGCGCGCTCGGCGCACAGCTCGAGCCGGAGGTCGTCCTTGTCGCGCTCGTAGGGGGAGCCGTTGACCACCACAAGCAGCCCGGCGTCTGCCGAGCGCGCCGTCAGCACCGGTCCGTCGCGCCACAGGTCCTCGCAGATGCAGAAGGCGACGTCGACGCCTCGCACGCGCACGACCTGCATGGCTTCGCCGGGGACGAAGTAGCGGTACTCGTCGAAGACGCCGTAGTTGGGCAGGTGGTGCTTGGCGTACCGTGCCACGACCTTGCCGCCGTGCAGGACGGCGGCGGCGTTCTGCGGAGCGCCCTTCGGCAGGCCGAGCCTTTCGGCCTGGTCGCCGGCCTGGTCGAGGAAGCCCACCAGGACCGGGCAGTCGCCCAGCCCCTCCGCCTGCAGCCTGGCTGCGAGGTCGCACACCGCCTGCCGTGAGGCCTGCACGAACGACGCACGCAGGGCGAGATCCTCGATCGGGTACCCGGTCAGGGCCATCTCCGGGAACGCCACCAGGTGAGCACCCTGCGCGACGGCCTCCCGGGTGCGGGTGAGAACGAGGTCGGCGTTGCCGCCGATGTCGCCGACGACGAAGTCGTCCTGGACGAGCGCGAGTCGAAGCTGGGCCACGAGGCCAGCCTAGATGTCTGCTCGCTGCGTCGAGTGGCGCGTTCTGGTCGGGTTGCGGCGCTCAAAGCAGCCATTTTGCGCCACTCGAGGGAGGGCGAGCGGTCGGAAACCTGGGTGAAACAGGGGTCGGGCAGACTGTCGTGTGTCCGACGTCGTCCGCGAGGAGGCCCAGGGATGGGGAAGCAGGAAGAGTTCGTGCTGCGCGCGCTCGAGGAGCGCGATGTGCGCTTCGTGCGGCTGTGGTTCACCGACGTCCTCGGCTTCCTCAAGTCCGTCGCGGTCGCACCGGCCGAGCTCGAGGGCGCGTTCAACGAGGGCATCGGGTTCGACGGCTCCGCGATCGAGGGGTTCGCCCGGGTCTACGAGGCCGACATGCTCGCCAAACCCGACCCGGCGACGTTCCAGATCCTGCCCTGGCGGGGAGAGGCGCCTTCCTCCGCCAGGATGTTCTGCGACATCGTGATGCCCGACGGAGCCCCGTCGTACGCCGACCCGCGCTTCGTCCTCAAGCGCACCCTGGGCAGGGCCGCCGACATGGGCTTCACCTTCTACACCCATCCCGAGATCGAGTTCTTCCTGTTCAAGAACACCCCGGACAGCAGCGTGCTGAACCCCGTCCCGGTCGATCGCAGCGGGTACTTCGACCACACCGCGCAGGGCGGGGGCAGCGACTTCCGCCGCGAGGCGATCTCGATGCTGGAGTCGATGGGGATCTCGGTCGAGTTCAGCCACCACGAGGGCGCGCCCGGCCAGCAGGAGATCGACCTGAGGTACGCCGACGCGCTCTCGACCGCGGACAACATCATGACGTTCCGCGTCGTGGTCAAGGAGGTCGCGCTGTCGCAGGGGCTGTACGCCTCGTTCATGCCCAAGCCCTTCACCGAGTACGCCGGCTCCGGCATGCACACCCACATGTCGCTGTTCGAGGGCGACCGCAATGTCTTCTTCGAGGCCGGGTCGGAGTTCCACCTGTCCAAGACCGGAAGGGCGTTCATCGCCGGGCTGCTGAAGCACTCAGCGGAGATCACCGCGGTGACCAACCAGTGGGTCAACTCCTACAAGCGGATGGCCGCAGGCGGTGAGGCGCCGTCGTACATCTGCTGGGGGCACAACAACCGCTCGGCGCTGGTGCGGGTGCCGATGTACAAGCCGTCGAAGGGGCAGTCCACGCGGATCGAGCTGCGCTCCATCGACTCCGCCACCAACCCCTACCTGGCCTTCGCGGTGATGCTGGCCGCCGGGATGAAGGGCATCGAGGAGGACTACCCGCTTCCGGCCGGCGCCGAGGACGACGTCTGGGGGCTGACCCACCGTGAGCGCCGCGCGATGGGGATCGAGCCGTTGCCGAAGAACCTCGACGACGCCATCGGGCTGATGGAGAACAGCGAGCTGGTCGCCGAGACCCTGGGTGAGCAGGTGTTCGACTTCTTCCTGCGCAACAAGCGCCAGGAGTTCGACGACTACCGCCGTCAGGTCACCTCGTTCGAGAGGGAGCGCATGCTCCCCGTCCTCTGACCGACGGTCAGGGGTTGTTCACAGGGGTCAGGGCCTTGCCGGTGTCGAACCACGCCGCCAGGTTGTCGACCACCAGCTGCCCCATCGCGTCGCGGGTCGGGACGCTGGCGGAGCCGACATGGGGGAGGAGCACGGCCTGCTCGAGGTCGAGCAGCCGTTGAGGGACGTGCGGCTCATGCTCGAAGACGTCCAGTCCGGCGCCCCGGATCGTGCCCGCCTCGAGCGCGTCGGCCAGCGCGTTCTCGTCGACGACCGACCCCCGACCGACGTTGACCAGGATGCCGCCCTCACCGAGCGCTTCGAGCACCTCCGCGTCCACCAGGTGCCGCGTCTCCTGCCCGCCCGGCACCACCACGACGAGTGTGTCGACGGCACGCGCCAGCTCCAGGAGGGTCGCGTAGTAGCGGTAGCCGACGTCGACCTTGGGCCGACGGTTGTGGTAGGCGACCGTCATCCCGAAGGCCTCTGCCCGCCGGGCGATGGCATCGCCGATCCGCCCCAGCCCCAGGATGCCGAGACTGCGCCCGGACATGGTCGCCTCGGTCAGCGGGTACGCCCCCTCCGGCCATCTGCCGCTGCGCAGGTGACGCTCGGCCTGGGACAGTTCGCGCACCGTCATGAGCAGTAGGGCCAGGGCGGTGTCCGCGACCTCGGCGTCGAGGACTCCGGGTGTGTTGGTCACCACGACACCCCGCCGGGTCGCCTCCTCGACGTCCACGGTCTCGTACCCGACCCCGAAGCACGCCACGACCTGGAGGCGCGGCAACCGGTCCATCAGGTCGGCGTCGACCGGCCGGTGACCCATGGTGGCGATGCCGAGCACCTCCGCACCCCGTGCGTCGAGCACGGCCTCGGGCTCGTCCTCCTCCCACAGCCGGAGTACGTCGAACAGGGCTGCGCAGCCCGTCAACACGACACTGTTCAGCGGACCGGGAAGCAGCACCACGGGACGGCTCATCGGCACACCCTTTCACGGTGGGCTCACCGGGACATCCACCCGCCGTCCACGGCGAGCACGTGCCCGGTGACGTAGTCGGAGGCGCTCGAGGCCAGGAAGGTGGCGGCGCCGCACACGTCGTCGGGCGTGCCCCAGCGTCCGGCGGGTATCCGGGCGAGGATCTCCGCGTTGCGCTGCGGGTCCGCGCGCAGCGCCTCGGTGGTGCGGGTGGAGATGTACCCGGGTGCCAGCGCGTTCACCTGCACGTTCTGCGGAGCCCACTCGTTGGCCAGGGCCTTGGTGAGCCCGACGAGTCCGTGCTTGCTGGCGGTGTAGGACGTGACGAGGTTGCCACCCTGGAAGCTCAGCATGGAGGCGATGTTGATGATCTTGCCGCTCCCTCGAGCCAGCATCGGCGCCGCCACCAGCCGGCTGAGGGTGAAGGCGGCCGTGAGGTTGACCTCGAGGACGTCGCGCCAGTTCGACTCGCTGAACTC
>JBOHDD010000321.1:0-3897 GCA_050699155.1 Nocardioidaceae bacterium | reverse complement strand
CGCCGGCGAGGCGACCCGGCTGGCCTACATGACCGACGAGGCGGCCGAGGGGCGCGATGCCTTCCTGGAGAAGCGCGACCCTGACTGGTCGGAGTTTCCCCACTACTACTGACAACCGGTGCTGACGCTCAGGCCCGGCGCCGGCGCCGGCGGCGTCAGGCGCGTAGCCGCTGGACGACGACGGCGATCACATAGGCGAGTCCCCCGACGGCACCGAGCCACGCGTACTGCGATCCGTCGTTGCCACGCGCGATCTCCACCACGAACGCGGCGATCACGGCGACGATGACTGCCACTCCAGCGACCGCGGTCGCCTTCAGGTCGATGTTGTTGATGCGTTCGTCACGTCTGTCGAGCAGTCCCTTGACCGTCTCGCTACGCCGCCGCATGAGGAGCAGGACTACGGCAAGCGCCGTCATCAGGGCGAGCCCGAACAGCCCGAAGCGCAGGTCATCCCCCGCCCAGCCCGCGACGAGATAGGCGATGCCGATGCCGAGCGAGACCAGCGGGGTGGTGAGTCCGGCCATCCGACCGGTGCGGTCAGTCTTCGGTGTCGTTGGCATGGAAGATCTCCTCTACAGATGTCTCGAAGTAGCTCGCCAGCGCAAGCGCCAGCGGAAGTGATGGCAGGTAGCGGCCGGTCTCGATCGAGTTGATGGTCTGCCGCGACACACCCATCGCGGCTGCGAGCTCGCC
Organism: Nocardioidaceae bacterium; assembly: GCA_050699155.1. Classification (GTDB taxonomy): domain Bacteria; phylum Actinomycetota; class Actinomycetes; order Propionibacteriales; family Nocardioidaceae; genus JBOHDD01. The sequence continues at coordinate 3,201 of JBOHDD010000321.1, read as the reverse complement.
CTGGGACAGCTCCCGGGCCGCCCGCAGCACGCGTACGTCGTTACGCACCGCCGCCCCGCTCGGTTCTGTCAAGCATCCTTGTCACATGACAAAGATGCTTGACTCCGTGGTTGGTGTCAAGTCTGGTTGACAACCGGCCAGCCCGTCGTCGACACGGTCCGGACTACTCCCCGTTTGCCCGGCGCCCGGGCCGCGGATGTCCTACGTTGCATCGGTGAGGATCGCTGTGGTGAAGGAGTCGCGAGCCGGTGAGCACCGGGTGGCCCTGGTGCCCGACCTGGTGGCCAAGCTGACCGACCTGGGATACGAGGTGGCCGTCGAGCCCCGTGCCGGCGACTTCGCCGAGTGCTCCGACGAGGACTACCTCGCGGTCGGAGCCCAGGTGTCCTCACGCGCGGTCGACGGTGCCGGTCTCGTCGTCTCGGTGGGGCCGCTGGAGGCGGCACGCCTGGCCGCGCTGCCGGCCGGCACGGCCACGGTGTCGTTCCTGCCGAGCACGCAGGCTCTCGACCTGGTCCGCGTGGCCCGCGACTCCGAGATCACCACATTCGCCATGGAACTGCTCCCGCGGATCTCCCGCGCCCAGTCGATGGATGCGCTCTCCTCGCAGGCGCTGGTGGCCGGCTACCGGGCGGTGATGATCACCGCAGAGCGCCTGCGCCGGTTCTTCCCGCTGAACATGACGGCCGCCGGTACGGTCCGTCCCGCGGAGATCCTGGTGCTCGGCGCCGGAGTCGCGGGACTGCAGGCGATCGCCACCGCCAACCGGCTGGGTGCGGTGGTGCGGGCGTACGACGTACGGGCCGCTGCCGCCGAGGAGATTGCCTCGATGGGCGCCAACCCGATCGAGCTGGAACTCGACACGCTGGAGGGAGCGGGAGGCTACGCCCGGGAGATGACGGAGGAGCGGGCCGACCGACAGCGCGAGCTGCTCACGCCGTACGTCGCCCGTGCGGACGCCCTGATCACCACGGCAGCGGTGCCCGGTCGGCGGGCGCCGGTCCTGGTGACGCGGCAGATGGTGGAGCAGATGAAGCCGGGGTCGGTGGTGCTCGACCTGGCCGCGGAGTCGGGTGGCAACGTCGAGGGCTCGGTGGTCGGCGAGGAGCTCGTCTACGGCCATGCTCTCGTGCACGGCGCCGATAACCTGGCAGGCCAGATGCCGGCACCCGCGAGCCGTCTCTATGCGCACAACATCGTCAACCTGGTCACCCTGATGACGGGCGACGGCACGTTCGCGCCCGACTTCGACGACGAGGTCGTCGCCGGATGCTGCGTCACCCATCGCGGGCAGGTCCTGCACGCTCCGACCGCAGAGCTCCTCGACGGCAAGGAAGGCGGCACCGAATGAGCCAGGAGATCGCCCTGCTGACCGTCTTCATCCTCAGTGTCTTCACCGGTGTGGAGGTCATCTCCAAGGTTTCGTCGACGTTGCACACCCCGCTGATGTCCGGTGCGAACGCGATCCACGGCGTGATCCTGGTCGGCGCCATCATCGTCACCGGGCAGGCCGAGTCCACTGGTGGGCTCGCGGTCGGGCTCATCGCCGTGCTTCTGGCCACCGTCAACATGGTCGGTGGCTTCGTGGTGACCGACCGGATGCTCCAGATGTTCCGCGGGCGCAAGCAGAAGGAGCCCACGGCATGATCTCGGTCTGGGCGCAGCTGGGCTACCTGGTCGCCGCCATCTGTTTCATCGTCGCGCTGAGGGGCCTGTCGTCACCACGCACCGCACGGGGCGGAAACCTGATCGGTGCGGCCGGTGCGGTGCTCGCCTGCGGCATCACCGTCCTCGCCTACGACGTCGGCAACCTCGGGTGGATCCTGGTGGCGGTGGTGCTCGGTGCCGGCATCGGTGTGCTGGGCGCGCTGAAGGTACAGATGACCCAGATGCCTCAGCTGGTCGCCTTGTTCAACGGTGTCGGCGGTGGTGCGGCTGCGCTGGTGGCGGTGCTCGAGGTCGCCGCGGTGGTGGCCGTGCTCGGTGTCGTGGAAGGTGCCGCGGGTGGCGTCGAGCTCTCCCGGATCGCTCTTGCTGCGACCGCGTTCACGGTGCTGGTGGGGTCGGTGAGCCTCTCGGGCTCGGTCATCACCTTCGCCAAGCTGCAGGAGCTGATGACCACGAGGCCGGTGGCGTTCCGCGCTCTCCCGGCCCTGCTCGCCGGCTCGCTGGCGGTGTCGCTGGCCCTGACCGTCTGGCTGATCGCGGCACCGTCACTGTGGGTGTCGGTCGCTCTCGGTCTGCTCGGGCTGCTGCTCGGGGCCCTGCTGGTGCTGCCCGTCGGCGGTGCGGACGTGCCGATCGTGATCTCGCTGCTCAACGCGTTCACCGGTCTCACCGTGGCGGCCGGTGGCTACGTCCTCGACAACACCCTGCTGCTGGTCGCCGGGACACTCGTGGGCGCCTCCGGGACGTTCCTCACCAAGCTGATGGCCGACGCGATGGGCCGGTCGCTGTTCAGCACGCTGTTCGGGGCCCTCGGGGGCGGTTCCACGCTCGGCGGCGGTGAGGTGAGCGACCGTCCGGTGAGGTCGGCGGGCGCCGAGGATGTCGCGATTTTGCTCGGTTATGCGCAGCGGGTGATCATCGTGCCCGGTTACGGACTGGCGGTTGCCCAGGCCCAGCACACGTTGCGTGACCTCGTCGACGTACTGCTGTCGCGTGGCACTCATGTCGACTACGCGATCCATCCCGTCGCCGGCCGTATGCCGGGACACATGAACGTGCTGCTGGCGGAGGCACAGGTGCCGTACGAGCACCTGCGCGAGATGGACGAGGTCAACGGCGACTTCAAGCAGACCGACGTGGTGCTCGTGGTCGGCGCCAACGACGTGGTGAACCCGGCGGCCAGGACGCTGCCCAGCGCGCCCATCTACGGAATGCCCATCCTGAACGCCGACGAGGCCCACCAGATCGTGTTCCTGAAGCGCTCGATGCGCCCCGGATTCGCCGGCATTGACAACGAGCTGCTCTTCGACCCCAAGACCACCCTGCTGTTCGGCGATGCCCGTGAGTCCCTGTCGAAGCTGCTCGCGGCCGTCAAGAGCCTGTGAGTGAGGCGGTTCACGACCGCCGACCCGTGTACAGATGTGCACTGAAGCGTGCCCTGCCCTACTCTGGCGCCAGGGAGGGTCGGTCTGGAGGAGGACCTCACATGGACAGAGAGAAGTACGACTCCCCGGAGCCCAGGGAGGACACGAA
>JBOHDD010000320.1:0-2736 GCA_050699155.1 Nocardioidaceae bacterium | reverse complement strand
CCGGCTGCAGCGGCCAGGACCAGTCCCCGCTGCCGTGCGCCGGGCCGGCGCCACCACACACCAGCACCAGTGCGAGGACGGGGGCGGCCGTCCATCGGCCGCGGGGGAGGAACGCCACTGCAGTCATGGGTCGAGGGTGTCCGCCGGGAGGCACGACCGCCACGGCCCATGGGTGGCCGGTGCACACCTGCGGACCGGGGGACGCCTGTGGACGAAAACCGGCCCCATCGATTAGGGCGAGGCTGACGACCTCCCGTACAATCACCGCAGCGGCTCGTGTGTCTCGAGCCGACTTCGCACGCCCGCATGCCGCGGCTTCGCGGGCGCGCCCTTCGGTCCCAGGTGGCTACCACCTCCTGGGTGTGGGTGCGCGTCGGGCGTCAGGGCTCACACCGCCGGTGTGAGCGGGAACCGGACGCGCCCACACCCGGGCGCAAGGACAGGAGTACGACGATGGCAGTCGTCACGATGCGCCAGCTCCTCGAGAGCGGCGTCCATTTCGGGCACCAGACCCGTCGATGGAACCCCAAGATGAAGCGCTTCATCTTCACCGAGCGCAACGGCATCTACATCATCGACCTGCAGCAGTCGCTGGCCTACATCGACCGCGCCTACGAGTTCATCAAGGCGACCGTCGCCCGCGGCGGCACGGTGATGTTCGTCGGCACCAAGAAACAGGCCCAGGAGGCGATCGCCGAGCAGGCCACCCGCGTCGGAATGCCGTACGTCAACCAGCGCTGGCTGGGCGGCATGCTGACGAACTTCCAGACCGTGCACCAACGCCTGCAGCGTCTCAAGGAGCTCGAGGAGATCAACTTCGACGACGTCGCGAGCTCGGGGAAGACCAAGAAGGAGCTGCTCCAGCTGCGGCGGGAGCGCGACAAGCTCGACCGCACCCTGGGCGGCATCCGTGACATGGTGCGCACCCCTTCCGCGGTGTGGATCGTCGACACCAAGAAGGAGCACCTCGCGGTCGACGAGGCGCGCAAGCTCAACATCCCGATCATCGGCATCCTCGACACCAACTGCGACCCCGACGAGGTCGACTTCCCGATCCCGGGCAACGACGACGCGATCCGCGCCGTGACGCTGCTGACACGCGTCGTCGCGGACGGTGTCGCCGACGGCCTGATGGCACGGTCGGGTGCCCGCACCGGCGACGAGCCGGCGGGGACCGAGCTCGGTGCCGAGGAGCCCCTCGCCGCCTGGGAGCGTGAGCTGCTCGAGGGTGGGGACAAGGCTCAGGCCGACGCCGAGCTGAAGGCCGAGCGGGGCGCCACCCAGGGTGAGACCGCCGCTCTCGCCGACAGCGTGGCCGGCGAGCAGGCCGCGGTCGAGCCGGTGGCCGCGCCGGCCGAGCCCGTCGCACCAGGCGCCGACCAACCGACCGGCGAGACCGCACCGGATTCCGCTGTCGCCGACCAGCAGCAGCCCTGAGCGCACGACGACGTACCGGAAGGCCACGCAGGTAGCGCCGGCCGACCCCTACCCAGCCACCACCCCTGGTCACCGCCAGGTCTGAACACGGAAGTCGAGGCAAGTCGACGTATGGCGAACATCACCGCAGCGGACGTCAAGAAGCTCCGCGACCTCACCGGCGCGGGCATGATGGACGCGAAGAAGGCGCTCACCGAGGCCGACGGTGACGCGGACAAGGCTGTCGAGATCCTGCGTGTCAAGGGCGCTGCGAAGGCGGCCAAGCGCGGTGCCGAGCGCACCGCGTCGGCCGGCCTGGTCGCCGCAACCGGCTCGGCGCTGGTCGAGCTCAACAGCGAGACCGACTTCGTCGCGAAGAGCGAGCAGTTCCAGGCTCTTGCCGGGGAGATCGCCGAGGCGGCGGACGAGGCGCGACCGGGCGACCTCGAGGCCCTGCGCGAGGTGCAGATGCCGGGTGGCAAGACCGTCGCCGAGAGCGTCGAGGCGCTGGCGGCCGTGATCGGCGAGAAGCTCGAGCTCGGCCGCGTGGCCGTCTTCGACGGGCAGGTCGCCACCTACATGCACCGCCGCGCCAGCGACCTCCCACCCGCCGTCGGTGTCCTCGTCGAGTACGACGGAGACAACGCCGAGGCTGCGCGGGGCGCGGCGATGCAGATCGCGGCGATGCGTCCGCAGTTCGTGTCCCGCGACGATGTCCCCGAGGACGTCGTCGCCAAGGAGCGGGAGATCGCCGAGGCCACCGCACGTGAGGAGGGCAAGCCCGAGCAGGCACTGCCGAAGATCATCGAGGGCAGGGTCACCGGCTACTTCAAGGATGTCGCGCTGCTCGAGCAGCCCTCCGTGCAGGACAGCAAGAAGAGCGTCAAGCAGGTGCTCGACGACGCGGGCGTGACGGTCAGGCGGTTCGCACGTTTCGAGGTCGGGGAGGGCTGAGGCAGACTCACCCTAGGAGACCAGACGTCGCTGACACCGATGACGGGCGCCTGAGTGGCGCCGACGAGGAGGCCGGAGCGGTGGAGCTGAGCACAACTCAGGACGATCCGGTCTCCTCTGTTGTCACCGAGGAGGTGGCCGGCGTGCCGTCCGGTTACGAGCGAGTCCTGCTCAAGCTGTCCGGCGAGGTCTTCGGCGGCGGTAACGTCGGCGTCGACCCGGACGTCGTCAACTCGATTGCCCGGCAGATCGCCGAGGTCGCCCGGGCCGGCATCCAGGTGGCGGTCGTGGTGGGCGGCGGCAACTTCTTCCGCGGTGCCGAGCTGCAGCAACGAGGGATGGACCGGAGCCGGGCCGACTACATGG
>JBOHDD010000319.1:0-2088 GCA_050699155.1 Nocardioidaceae bacterium | reverse complement strand
TGAACGCGGCCGCCGGGAGGTGGCTGGGTCCCACCGACTTCGGCTTCTTCGTCGCAACGATCACGGCAACCGGACTGCTCAGCCAGTTCGGGCTCGTCGGTTCGCACCGTTCGGGCCTGCGGGAGGCCGCTCGGCTGCGGGGGCAGGAACGGCCGGAGGCGATGGCGGTCCTGCGCAACAGTGTCCGCGCGGTTAGCCTCACGACCCTTCCCGCGGCGGGCATGGTCAGCGGCGTCGGCGCCTGGCTACTCACGCCGCAGGAGCCGCCGTCGACCCGGCTGGCGCTCGCAGGGAGCGTCGCCCTGCTCGTGGTCTTGTGCGGGCAGCAACAGCTGTGGGCGAACTATGTGCGTGGGCTCGGCTTCGTGCGCTTCGCCAGTCTGGTCGAAGGCCGATCCGGCGGGGCCCTCGTGGCCGGACTGCAGGCCACGCTTGTTCTCGTCGTCTGGCAGGTCGCCCCGTGGTGGGGCCTTCCTGGCGCACTCGGGGCGGTCGCGCTCGGCTTCGCACTTCCGGTCGCCGCGGCCCGATACGTTGTACGGCGTCGCTGGCGACACCTGAGGGAACCGCGACCGCGCCTCCTCCGGGACCTGCGGCTGACAGTACGGCGTGACTGGCGCTTTCTCAGCGTGCAGGTGGCCAACTACCTCAACGTCAACACCGAGATCTGGGTCGCCGCCGTGCTGCTCTCGGCCGTGGACACATCCATGTACACCGCCGGCCAACGGCTGGCGCAGCTGCTGGTGCTCCCGCTGACGGCCCTGCAGGTGGTCTTCGCTCCTGTCATCGCCAGAATGGCCGTGCGTGGGCAGCAGAACGACCCGCTGGAGAAGCTGCTCCGCACCGGCGCGAGCACCGCGACGCTGCTGACGGCTCTGCTGGCGCTGCCCATGGTTGTCGCACCGGGAATGCTGCTCGACACGGTCTTCGGCCCCGGCTTCCGGGACGCGATGCCTGTCCTGGTGCTGCTCTCCGTCGGCTTCTTCGGCAACGTGGCAACGGGCCTTACCGGGACGACTCTCTCGATGATGGGCCGGGAGGGGGCGGCCGCCCAGGTGAAGTGGGCCGGCGCTGTCCTGCGCGTGGTCGTCGGAGTACCGGCGGCGCTTGTTGGCGGCCTCGTGGGCCTGACGCTGTCAGCCATGACTGTCTCCATCTTTGTGTTCACAGCAATGTGGATCCGCACCCGCCGCGAGGTGGGCCTCTTCACCCACGCGACCCTCCGTCCGGAGCTCAACCTGCTGCGGCGCACGCCGGGATAGCGCGCGGCGGACCGACCGTCGCGCACCTGCGCTGACATCCCTTCCCCAAAATTGATGATGTTGGCCGCGGACCTCTCGCTTAGCGTCGGATAGGGGGCACGGACCTGAGAGGTGGCGACACCATGAATGGCCGACGGGTGACGTTGACCCTGCTGACGGTGGCCGTCCTCGTTCTCACCGGAACAGCGCCAGCACACGCCGCCTACGCGCCGACTCCGCGCGCGGGCACGTGGATACCCAACGGGCATGTCTTCGCAGTGGCCGTGCACGGTGACCGGGTCTACATCGGTGGCGCCTTCACCTCCGTCCGGAACCCCGCCACCGGCACGTCTGTGCCGCGCGGAAGGCTGGCCGCCTTCGATGCCACCACAGGTGACCTCGTCAGGGAGTTCGACGCCACGGCCAACGACCTCGTCCGCTCACTCGCGGTGTCCGCGGACGGAAGCAGGGTCTACGCCGGAGGCGACTTCCTGCGCGTCAACGGAACCTCCCGGACCAGGCTTGCGGCGTTGGACAGGACAGGAGACCTGGTCCCGGGCTGGAACGCGTCGGCGACGAACACCGTGCGAGACCTTGTCGTCCAGGGCGACGCACTTTTCGCCGTGGGCAGGTTCAGCCGCATGAACGGGGTGCGCCGCAACGGTCTCGCCCGCTTGGACGCCTCCTCCGGTCAGCTCGCAACGTCCTGGACGGCGCACCTTCTCGAGGGCCGGGCGTTCGCGCTGGCGCTGTCTCCCGACGGCACCAGGCTGGTCGTCGGCGGAGGGTTCGAAGGCATCGACGATGTGCGTCACAGCTTCCTGGCCTCGGTCACAGTCGCTGAGGG
>JBOHDD010000318.1:0-2299 GCA_050699155.1 Nocardioidaceae bacterium | reverse complement strand
AACTTGAGCTTGTCGATCTGCGGCGTGGAGTTGCCGACGAGGTCCAACCGGGAGCAGTGACCGCAGTACTGCGGGCAGGTCGGCAGGATCACGGCCAGCACCTTGGTGGGGTAGCGGTGCGTCAGGCCCTCGGCGACCCACATGTCGTGCTCGTGCAGTGAGTCGCGGGTCGCGTGCGGGTGGCTCGACCAGTCGGTACGCCGGTCGGAGAACACCGGCAGCATGTAGCGGCGTACCGGGTCGGCGTAGAACGCCTCGGTCAGCGAGCCGGCTCCGGACCGCTCGGCGTCCCGGGCCATCGTGTTCAGCATCTGCGGCGGCAACAGCATCGACATCGTGGCCCGCTCGGCCTGGTCGCGCTCGAGGTCGGCGAAGAACCGTTCGTCGACGAGGTCGCCGAGCACCTGACGCAGCTGCCTGGTGTTCTTGGCGCAGTGCGCCCGCTGCCACTGCGCCGACTCCCACTCCTGGACCGTGACGTCGTGCCAGCCCGGGAAGCGGGTCCAGTCCGGCTCGACCAGCTCGGTCCGCTGGTACGGGTAGGGCTGTTCGAGCCGGGTGTCCTGGTCGGTCACCGAGTCCTCCGGGGCGTCGACGGGTACGGGACGGCCGGTTGTCCCACCGGGCGCCACTCTGTCAGGGTACGAGAGATAATACGGCCAGTCCAGATAACTGCCGTAAGATTTGCGGTGAATGTTCCCTCGAGACGGACCGCGACCAAGGAGGACCAGGTGTCCAGGGGCGACGAACGCGCGGCCGGTGACCCGGCCGGTCTCCACCGGGTGCTCGAGCCGGCAGGCGTGCTGCCACAGGCCGCGCACCAGCTCGACACGCGGTGGCAGCTGTGGCCGGACGAGGTGCGGCTGCGGGTCGAGCGGCTCAACCTCGACGCCGCGTCGTTCCGGCAGCTGCTCGGCAAACACCACGGCGACGGTGACGCCGTCCGCGACGAGGTGCTCGAGATCGTCAAGACGCGCGGCAAGATGCACAACCCCGTCACCGGCTCGGGAGGCATGCTGGTCGGCACCGTCGACGAGGTGGGACCGGCGTCACCGCTGGGTCTGCGGGTGGGGCAGCGGGTCAGCACGCTGGTGTCGTTGACGCTCACCCCCCTCGTGATCGAGGACGGCCTGGCCTCCTGGGACGGGCTCCGCGAGCAGGCGCCCTGTGCCGGCTACGCGATCCTGTACGGCCGCTCGGTCGCCGCAGTGATCCCCGACGACCTCCCCGCCGAGGTGTCGCTGGCGGTGATGGACGTGTGCGGCGCCCCGGCGCTGACGGCGCGGGTCGTGGGGGAGGGTACGACGCGTGAGCACCGGCCGACGGTCGCCGTGCTCGGCGGAGCCGGGAAGTCCGGATCTCTGTCCCTGGCGGCGGCCCGCCAGGCAGGAGCCGGTCGCACGGTCGGCGTGGTGCCGACACCAGCCGAGGCGAGTCTGCTGCGCGAGTCCGGGCTGGCCGACGCGGTTGCCGTCGCCGATGCCCGGGACCCGGTGGCGGTGTCCGCGGCGGTGACCGAGGCGGCCGGCGGACCCGCCGACGTGACGGTCGTCTGCGTCGACGTGCCGGGATGCGAACACGGGGCGATCCTGTGCACCCGTGACGGCGGGACGGTGGTCTTCTTCTCGATGGCGACGTCGTTCTCCGCGGCGGCACTCGGAGCCGAGGGACTCGCCGCGGACGTGCGGATGCTCGTGGGCAACGGGTACGTCCCCGGCCACGCCGACTACGCGGTCGCGCTGCTGCGGGCGAGTGCCGGGGTACGCCTGATCTTCCAGCGCCGCCTGCAGGGCGAGCGGGAACAAGCGGCAGGATGAGGCCGTGACCCACGTCGCCACCCGTACCGTGATGCACCACGGCAGCATCTACTCACCGGCCCACCCGGAGGCGACCGCGCTTTGCGTGGAGGGCAACCGCGTCGTGTGGGTGGGCGATGACGACGGTGCTGCGCAGTTCCTCGACGGTGCCGACACGGTGGTCGACCTCGACGGCGCCCTGGTGACACCGGCGTTCGTCGACGCGCACGCGCATCTGGCGCAGACCGGACAGGCGATGGGCAGCCTCAACCTCTCCGGGGTCCCGAGCCTGTCGTCGGCGCTGGACGCGCTGGCCCGGTTCGCGGCGGCGCATCCGGGCCGGCTGCTCCTCGGGTTCGGCTGGGACGAGAGCCGCTGGCCCGAAGGGCGCACCTTCACCCGGGCCGAGGTCGACGCCGCGGTCGGCGACCGGCCCGTGTACCTGGCCCGCGTCGACGTGCACTCCGCCGTACTGTCCAGCGCGATGGTGGCCCTCGTGCCCG
>JBOHDD010000317.1:0-2125 GCA_050699155.1 Nocardioidaceae bacterium | reverse complement strand
ACCTCCGACTGGGCGTTGATCCGGAACAGCACCGCGATGTCACGCAGCGCGACCCCCCGGTCGCGTGCCTGGACGATCTTCGCGGCGACCGACTCCGCCTCCTCGACCTCGTCGGGATGCTCGCCTAGCTCGACACCTGCCCCCGACCCGCGCTGGGCCTCGAGCAGAACGCGGTCACGCGAACCACTGCCCAGGATCTTGTTGGCGGTGTCGACGATCTGCGGTGTCGATCGGTAGTTGCGCACGAGACGCACCACCTTGGCGGTCGGGTGCCGCCGGGTGAACCCGAGCAGATGGTCCGCCGAGGCGCCGGTGAAGGAGTAGATCGTCTGCGCCGGGTCACCCACGACGCACAGCTGGTCTCGCTCACCGAGCCACACGTCGAGCAGTGCGCGCTGGATGGCGTTGACGTCCTGGAACTCGTCGACGACGAACCAGGTGTACTGCCGGCGGACCTGAGCGGCGACGCGCTGGTCCTCGGTCAGCAACGCGGCCGCACACAGCAGGACGTCCTCCATGTCGATCCGCCCGCGCTGACGCTTCACGTCCTCGTAGGCCGCGAACACCCGCGCAACCGTCTCCAGGTCGTGCGTCGCCAGTGTGCGCCCGGCCTTGTCGGCCAAAGTGGGATAGTCCTCGGGGCGCACGTTGCTGACCTTGGCCCACTCGACCTCGGCGGCGAAGTCCTTCAGCTCGGCGTTCGGCAGGCGGCATCTGTTGGCGGCCTCGCGCAGCAACCCCAGCTTGGACTGGACCACGTCCGGGAGCTGGCCGCCGTACACCTTCGGCCAGAAGTACCGGGCCTGCCGCAGCGCGGCGGAGTGGAACGTGCGTGCCTGAACGCCTGGCACCCCCAGCGCGCCGAGCCGGCCGCGCATCTCCCCCGCGGCCCGAGTGGTGAACGTCACAGCAAGCACGTGTGCCGGGTCGACCGCCCCGGTGCGTGCGGCGTACGCGATGCGATGCGTGATCGCCCTGGTCTTACCGGTGCCCGCCCCGGCCAGCACGCACAGCGGCCCGGACAGCGACGTCGCGACCTCACGCTGCTCGGGGTCGAGCCCCTCCAGGAGCTGCTCGGGCTCGCGGACCTGCACGGTGGTCGGCCCCCTTCGGCGAGGTTGCTACGGACGATGTCGGGAAGAATTCAGGCACACCTGGCGTTGGCAGGCATACACAGGCGTCTGTGCACACGATAGACACGCGGAAGGACACTCCATGACGGCCCGGTTCACGATGTACTCCACTCCGTGGTGCGGCTACTGCCACCGGCTGAAGGGCCAGCTGGAGCGCGAGGGCATCGGCTTCGAGGTCGTCGACATCGAGAAGCGGCCGGATGCCGCGGAGATCGTGGCCGACGCCAACGGGGGCAACCAGACGGTGCCCACGCTGGTGTTCGAGGACGGCTCGGCGCTGACGAACCCGTCCGTGGCGCAGGTGCGCGACAAGCTGGAGGCCCTGGCCGGCTGAGCTCACCATGTGCCCGGCAGCGAACCGCCGTACCAGCTCTCGATCAGCCTGCGCGCGATCGAGATGTGTCCGGGCAGGACCACCTCCCCCGACTCCGTCGCGGCGAGCAGGTCGGCGCGGCTGAACCACCGCGCCTCGGAGATCTCGTCCCCGTCGACCACGACATCCGTGCTGAGGGCATGGGCGAAGAAGCCCATCATCAGGCTGGCCGGCAGTGGCCACGGCTGGCTTCCGGCGTAGGTCACCTCACCGACCTCGACCCCGACCTCCTCGAGGATCTCCCGGCGTACGGCGTGCTCCAGGGACTCTCCCGGCTCCACGAACCCGGCCAGGGTGGAGAAGGCGCGCTCCCGAGGCGACCTCACGTTGTGACCGAGCAGACAGCGCCCCCGGTCGTCGGTGAGGAGCATGATCACTGCTGGGTCGGTCCGCGGGAACTGCTGGCGCTCACAGTCGCGACAGCGACGCACGTGACCACCCGACTCCGAGACCAGCAGGCCGCCGCAGCGGGGACAGTGCCGGTGCACCCGATGCCAGTTGGCCATCGCTACCGCATGGGTCACCAGGCCCGCGTCGCGGTCGCCGAGACGCGGGCCGATCTCACGCAGTCCCGCCATCCGGAGGTCGGCGGGCTGCTCGGAGAGCATGACGGCGAAGT
>JBOHDD010000316.1:0-4146 GCA_050699155.1 Nocardioidaceae bacterium | reverse complement strand
TGATCAGCTTCCTGAACAACGGGATCAAGGCCAAGGAGCTCTTCCGGCGCGACCGCGACTACGTCGTCATCGACGGTGAGGTGCTGATCGTCGACGAGCACACCGGTCGCATGCTCCACGGCCGCCGGTACAACGAGGGGCTGCACCAGGCGATCGAGGCGAAGGAGAGCGTACAGATCCGCGAGGAGTACCAAACCCTCGCGACCATCACGCTGCAGAACTACTTCCGCCTCTACGAGAAGCTCGGCGGCATGACGGGTACGGCGATGACCGAGGCCAGCGAGTTCGACAAGATCTACAAGCTCGGTGTCGTCCCGATCCCCACCAACATGCCGATGATCCGCGCCGACGAGGGCGACCTCGTCTACCGCACGGCCGACTCGAAGTTCAACGCGGTCATCGACGACATCGAGGAGCGGTACAAGAAGGGCCAGCCGGTGCTGGTCGGCACAGTCAGCGTGTCCAAGAGCGAGCTCCTGTCGGAGCTGCTGAAGAAGCGCGGCGTCCCGCACACCGTCCTCAACGCCAAGCAGCACGCCAGCGAGGCCGAGGTCGTCGCGATGGCCGGCCTGCGCGGCGCGATCACCGTGGCCACCAACATGGCCGGTCGCGGCACCGACATCATGCTGGGCGGCAACCCCGAGTTCCTTGCCGAGAAGGAGCTCCGCAGCCGTGGCCTCGATCCGGTCGAGGCACCCGAGGAGTACGAAGCCGCATGGCCTGAGGCGCTCGAGACGTTCCAGGGCAAGGTGAAGTCCGGCCACGACGACGTGGTCGGTCTCGGCGGCCTGTACGTCGTCGGAACCGAGCGGCACGAGTCTCGTCGGATCGACAACCAGCTGCGTGGTCGTTCCGGTCGCCAGGGAGACCCGGGTGAGTCGCAGTTCTACCTCTCGCTCGAGGACGACCTGATGCGGCTGTTCAAGTCCGACTGGGTCGACTGGGTGCTCACCACGCTGAACATCCCCGACGACGTCCCGATCGAGAACAAGCGGGTCACCGGTGCGATCGCGTCCGCGCAGTCGCAGGTGGAGTCACAGAACTTCGAGACCCGCAAGAACATCCTCAAGTACGACGACGTGATGAACCGCCAGCGCGAGGTGGTCTACACCGAGCGCCGGCGGGTCCTCGAGGGTGCCGACCTGCACGACCAGGTTCGCGGCATGATCGACGACGTCGTCGGTGCGTACGTCGCCGGTGCCACCGAGGGCTTTCCCGAGGAATGGGACCTCGAGCGACTGTGGCTCGCACTGAAGACGCTTTATCCGATCGGCTTCACCGCCGACCATCTCATCGAGGAGGCCGGCGGTGAGCGAGCCGACCTGACACGTGAGGTGATCGTCGAGCGGGTCCGCACCGACGCCCAGGCGTCGTACCAGCAGCGCGAGGAGGAGCTCGGCGACGAGGTGATGCGTGAGCTCGAGCGGCGCGTCCTGCTGAGCGTCTTGGACCGTAAGTGGCGCGAGCACCTCTATGAGATGGACTACCTCCGTGAGGGCATCGGGCTGCGGGCGTACTCCCAGCGCGACCCACTCGTCGAGTACCAGCGCGAGGGCTTCGACCTGTTCTCCACGATGATGGACGGCATCAAGGAGGAGTCCGTCGGCTACCTCTTCAACCTCGAGGTGCAGGTCGAGGCCGACCAGTGGCCGGACCGGCAGCCCGAGGAGCAGCCCTCCGCGGAGTCCGTCGTCGAGGAGATCGCGGTCGGAGCGCCGTCCCAGCCGTCGGCGGTGGCCGCCGCCTCACGCGACAGCGGGGAACACCCGCAGATCGTGGCCAAGGGGCTGCAGCGCTCGTCCCAGCCGCAGCGGCTCACCTACACCGCGCCCACGGTTGACGGCGACGCCGGTGAGGAGCAGGTGGCCAGCCATTCAACCACCGCGACCGAGGACCTGGAGTACGCCGGGACTCCGCGCAACGCCCTGTGCCCGTGCGGGTCGGGGCGCAAGTACAAGCGCTGCCACGGCGACCCGGCCAACCGCTGACCGGCGTCCGGCGCGGTCAGCCCAGACGTAGAACTGTGCACGTCCAGCGGCCGCGGTCGGCCTCCAGCCTGGCCGCGATGGCACGCGACCTCGCGCCGTGACGGACGTGTGCGGCCACCTCGGCCGCGTCGGGGTGCGGCTGGAACACCCGCACCGAGCGGACAAGTGAGCGCTCCGTCCGGGTGCGTGAGGCGGCGCTCGTCGTCAGGCCGAGGATGCGCACGCGGCGGCTGAGGTCGGCGTAGACGGCGTCGCTGGTCCACCGGGCCAGCTGTTGGATGGGGCGGTCCCCGGCGATCACCTCCACCACCGCCTGGACGAACGGCCCTGCCCAGTCTCTTGGGTGTCAGCCCTCCGGACGCGCGTTGTCCCTGCTCGCCGTCGCCCATCACCAGGGTGAGCGCAGGAGAGCGTGGCACGGCGGGCAGCCCGGAGGGCAGCGGGAAGTCCAGAGCGAGCGTCCCCTGGACGGGCGGGCGCTCGGACGGATCAGGTGGTGGGGAGGGCAACGGCAGCGTCGGTCTCGCGGTCATCGGCGGTCCTTGTCGTCTGGACGGAAGCGCTCAGGTAGCACCAGGCGCGTCCGCGGATGGATGAGATGGGGGTCTGGCCCGAGCCGGGCGCGGTTGGCGTCGAACCACACCGGCCATGCCGCGGCGATCTCGGCGTCGGTTGTGCCCGGCGGCAGATGTCGTGCAGCGATCGACCACAGCGTGTCGCCGCGGCGGACCTCCAGGCTCGTGGTCCCCGCCTCAGGGACGGCGCGGGTTGCCACATCAGCGGTCCGCAGCGGCGGAGTCGTCGGACGGTCGGGGACCGGGAGCCGAGCCAACCCGAGCTGGCGCCCCGAGCAGTGTCCGGAGGCGCACCCGGCGGCGTCGGGTGGCGGGTCCTGCGGAGGCATCGCGAACGCGGGCATGGCGGTGGTCGGAACGGTCAGTACCGCGGCACCGCAGGCAGCACGGACGAGCGTGCTGCACAGCCGTGGGGTGACCCGGCGAGCCATCCCTCCGACGACTGTGTGGCCGCACCGCAAGGCATCGGTGGCGGCCGTGAGGGAAACCGCGACCGTCAGCCAGCCGACGGTGCCGACCAGCAATGCGAGGGCGCCGACGAGCACCAGGTCGCCGAATCGCACAGGGTCAACGAAGAGCGCTGTCGTGCCCCTCGGCCAGATGCGGTGCGTCTCAGCCGCGAGTGTCTCGGCCAGCAGCCACGAGACGGCCCAGAGCACGGTCATGCTGACCAGCAGCACCCCCGCGGCGACGGTGCGCACCATGATCCCACGCATGGCCCTCGACCCCTTCGTTTAGATCTGTTTGCTTGGTGTAACGTGTCTTAAACGCAAATGTCAATTGTTTGTCCACAGATCTGCCGCGATGCGACGGAACCGATCATCACCAGTCCGGGGTGGTGGCTGCGGAGCCAGGCGCGTGGGGGATCTACGAAACTCATATCAGTTAACCTACTTAGGACATCTGACTAGGCCATCCATGAAGGCAATGCTAAGTTGACGGGGTGTTCATGAGCCGCGACCTCGATGACCCCAGGCCGCTCTATCTGCGCGTGGCTGACGACCTGCGCGATGCGGTTGAGCGGGGCGACTACAAGATGGGGGACAGGCTGCCTAGCCAGTCGCGGCTCGTGGACCTGTACGGCGTCTCGACCATGACGGTGAAACATGCGCTCGAACTGCTCAAGCGTGACCAGACTGTGGTCCCTCGACAAGGGCTCGGTGTCTACGTGCGAGGGCCGGCGCGTCGTACCAAGGGCACCCATGCCCAGCTCGATGACCTGCGCGTGCGTGTCGAGCATCTGGAAGCGCAAGTTCATGCCATCGAGAGTCGCGGAAGCAAGCGACGCAAACCATGAGCAAGCGATGCCGTTTCAGTGCAGGTAGACGCAGCGCGAGTGCAACTCGGGGACGGTGAGCATGCAGGTAAGTCATTGGACCGGTCGCAAGGCTACGGCGCTGCAAGCAGCTATGCGTATGACCAACGAGCGATTTGCAGCGAAGATGGGGTGTGCGGTTCGCACCGTCTCGAGTTGGCATACGAAGCCGGAGACAGCACCACGGGCAGATATTCAGCAAGCGCTCGACACGATGTTGGAACAGGCGACGCCAACTGCGAAGGCCCTATTCAGGACACATCTGGAG
>JBOHDD010000315.1:0-4288 GCA_050699155.1 Nocardioidaceae bacterium | reverse complement strand
GGTCGAACGGTTCAACCGCACCCTGCAAACCGAATGGGCCTACCGGCAGGTGTTCTACTCCAACGCCGAACGTGCCGCCGCCCTTGCGCCCTGGCTGGAGCTCTACAACACTCGACGCCGTCACACCGCACTCGGCGGCCTCCCACCGGTCAGCCGACTGTCACCAACCTGATGGCCGGGTACAGCTAGCGCGCGGCCTCGAAGGTCACGATGCGCTGGTCGAGCACCAGCTGGTCGGTGTGCGACCTGCCGTCCCCGCTGGGCACGGTGACCAGCGGCGTGCCGTCGGCCTCGGCCTTGTCGAAGGCTTCGGTGCTCCTGGTCTGCTCGCCGACCGTGAACGAGTCGATGAGGTACGGCAGCCCCTGCGCGGCCAGTGGCGACGGACCGTCCATCACGTGGAAGTGCAGATGGGGCGCCACCGTGTTGCCCGAGTTGCCGACCAGGCCGAGCACGTCTCCGCGGCGTACCTCGTCACCCACCTCGACCCGCACGCTGCCCGGCTGCATGTGCGCGTAGTTGGCGAAGAAGCCGTCGCCGATGTCGACCACCACGGAGTTGCCGTCTGCCTCGTCGAGAGGGATGTTCTCGGGGAAGGTCCCCGGCGTCTGCTCCGGCAGGTCGTTGATCATCGCCACCACGGTGCCGCCGGCCGCCGCGATGACCTCGTCGCCGTAGATGACGTAGCTGCTCGGGTCGAGGCGGTCGCCGACGTAGATCCGGCCGTCGTCGTCGATCTTCTCGTAGTCGATGGCGTAGCGCTGCGACACGAACAGCTCGCCGTCGATGGGCAGGATCGCGCGGGTGTGCCGGGTCGCGTCGCAGCATGCGTCGGCGGCGATGATCCCCTCACCGCTCAGCGGAGGGCCGAGCACCGGGAGCGTGCGCTCGTCGACGGTGGTCGCTGCCACCCGCTCGGTCACCGGGTTCGCACCCGGTGGCGCCACCTCGACGGTGGCGGTCAGCTCGTGGGTCAGGTCCGCGGGGACCTCGTCGGTCGCGGGCATGGTCACGTGTACGAACAGCGTCGCGGCCTGCGAGGGGCCGAGGGTGCCGGCGCTGTCGCGTGACCCGGCCGGCTGCAGCCTGCTGCGCACCGCCCGGCGCCCGAGGGTCTGCACGGGGTCACCGGTCGACGCGTCCAGCACCTCCAGCCCGTCGATGGTGACCTCGCCCTGCGTGAAGTTGGTGACCTCGAGCTCGTAGACCAGGTGGGTGTCCCCGTCCGAGCCCTCGAAGGGCACCGGCGCGTACATGACCGAGGCCAGCAGCGGGGTCAGCTCCGGGGCCCGGGTGGGGCCCGCGGGCCCAGTGGGGGATGCCGCGGAAGACTCGGTGGGGGACGCGGTGGGCACCGCGGCGGCCTCGGAGACGTCGCCGCCACCGGGACCGGCCGGGCTGCGCGAGCCACCCGAGCACGCGGCCGACCACGTCATCACCGCGACCAGCAGCACCAACCCCGTGCCACGTCGTAGCGCGGATCTCCCCCGCCTCATCCGGCCCTGCCTCCGACGGCTGTCTTCCATGCCTGGCCCCTCCCCTGGGTCATCAACGACACTACGCACCGCCTTGCGCGGGTGTTCGCCGAACGTCCGAAATGCGCCCCGGAAAACCCGGTGCGGCCAGAACCCACTGCCGGTAAGGTGCCGAGGCCCCCTACCGACGAGCCGCCCGTGCGAGGTGCCGTGGTGCCCGACTCCAGCCTCGACTCCGAACGCCGGCACCTGGAGGACTCCCGGCACAACCTTGCCCGGATGCGTGACCGCACCGCCGCGCTCGACCGAGCCGCCGCCGGCGACTGGGTGTCGCAGCAGGCACTCGACTCCTCGTTGTGGCTGCGGATGAAGCAGCTCGAGGACGACCCGGAGATCCCGCTGTTCTTCGGCCGGCTCGACTACGCGTACGACGACCCGCACGGCCGCGGCGAACGTTTCTACATCGGCAGACGCCACGTCACCGACGAGAGCGGCGACCCGATGGTTGTCGACTGGCGTGCCGACATCTCGCGGGCGTTCTACCGGGCCAGCAAGACGATGCCGATGGGCGTGGAGCTGCGTCGCCGGTTCGGCTTCCAGCACGGCGTCCTCACGGCGTACGAGGACGAGCACCTGCTCGCCGGTGAGCAGCAACGCCACTCCGACATCCTCGAGACGGAGATCGAACGCCCTCGCCAGGGGCCGATGCGCGACATCGTGGCGACGATCCAGCCGGAGCAGGACGACATCGTGCGAGCGAGCCTGACGCGGTCCGTCTGCGTACAGGGCGCACCGGGCACCGGCAAGACGGCGGTCGGGCTGCACCGGGCGGCGTACCTGCTCTACGCGCACCGCGGGCAGCTCGACCGGCAGGGCGTGCTGGTGATCGGGCCGAACGACTCGTTCCTGCGCTACATCGGCGACGTGCTTCCCGCGCTCGGCGAGATCGCCGCGCGGCAGTCGACACTGTCCGAGATGGTCGCCCGGGTGCCCATCAGGGGCGACGACGCCCCCGCGGTGGCCACGCTCAAGGGCGACGCGCGCTGGGCAGACGTCGTACGCCGGGCGGTCTGGGACCACGTCGGCACGCCGAGCGAGGCCCTGGTGCTGCCGCGCGGGTCGCGGCGCTGGCGGATCCCCGGCTACGAGGCCGAGGAGATCGTGACCGAGCTCAGCCGGCGTGGCGTCCGGTACGGCGCCGGAAGGGCGATGCTGCCGCGGCGGCTGGCACACCAGATCCTGGTCAAGATGGAGCTCGCCGGTGACTCCCCCGACGACCGGACCCACGACTCGGTGGCGCGCTCACGCCCGGTGCGCGCCTACGCGGACCTGCTCTGGCCCCGGCTCGACCCGGCACGCGTCGTACTCCGCCTGCTCGGCGACCCCGAGTACCTCGACCGCTGCGCCGACGGCATCCTCACCGCCGAGGAGCGAGATGCCGTGCTGTGGCGACGCCGACCGAAGAGCCCCGCCACGGCACGTTGGTCGCTCGCGGACGCGGTGCTCGTCGACGAGGCCGCCGATGCGATCGAGCGGACGGCGAGCCTAGGGCACGTCGTACTCGACGAGGCGCAGGACCTGTCACCGATGATGCTGCGCGCCGTCGGCCGTCGCTGCTCGACCGGCTCGGCGACCGTCCTCGGTGACCTGGCACAGGCCACGACGCCCTGGGGCACCCGCTCGTGGCCGGAGGCGATGGCCCACCTCGGACAGCCCGACGCGCACGTCGAGGAGCTCACCGCGGGCTTCCGGGTGCCGGGTGAGGTGATCGAGCTCGCGGCCCGGCTGCTGCCGAGGATCGCACCGGGGCTGCGGCCTCCGACGTCGGTACGCCGGACGCGCGGCGAGCTTCGCCTGGTCGAGTCGGACCAGCCCATGTCGACGGCGGTGTCGGTGCTGTCCGAGGCCGAGGGCCTGGAAGGCTCGGTCGGGATCATCGTCGCCGACGGATACAGCGACGCCCTGGCGTCGGAGCTGCGCGCGGCGCGGGTCGAGTTCACCCGGCTCGGCGAGGTCGGAGACGTCGAGGCCCGGGTCGACCTGGTACCGGCCACACTCGCCAAGGGCCTGGAGTTCGACCACGTCGTCCTCGTGGGACCGGAGGACATCGTCGCCGCGGAGGCGGACGAGGAGACGGGACTGCGCCGGCTCTACGTCTGCCTGACTCGCGCGGTCACCTCACTGCAGGTCGTCCACAGCCAGCCACTGCCACACCCCCTGCACGTCGACTGAGAACAGCCCGCCACCACCACCGCCGTTGCTCACGGCGAGCGGGCAAACTTGCGCACGGTCTCACCCATCGAGACGCCTCAGCTTCGCTTACCACCGGATAGCGACAGGTGGCCGCCGCTTGTCTCTCCGGGCGGCGGGTCCCCCGTAGTCATGCTTCTGTGGGTCCCGCAGGTACGAATCCCTGTCGTCGCGGGGGTCCCCTGCACTGGACCTATCGGTGCAGGGGACCCCCGCGACGATCTGGATTCGGACTGGGTCGCCCCAGTGAGGGCACGAGATGCCGCCGATGGATGCCGTACGAGCGGTCGGGCTCGGGCGTCCAGAGTGTGTCTCGGTCTACGAGACGATGCACAAGTTTGCCCGCTCGCCGGAAGGTTTGAGGTCAGCGGCGGCGGAGCTTGCGGAGCTTGCGGAGGACCAGCACGACGAGCAGGGCGCCCACGGCGTACGGCGCGTAGCGCTTCACCAGCACCGGCAGCACAGTGGCGCCGAGGTCCAGGGCGGCGGCCGGCGGCGGCGCCTCCTCCGACGCCGGCGCCGGCCCGGACTGCGCCCCCGGCGTTCCGGACGCGGTATCGGAC
>JBOHDD010000314.1:0-2027 GCA_050699155.1 Nocardioidaceae bacterium | reverse complement strand
CCCTGCTCCCGCAGGGCACCGTCGACACGCAGCATCGCCACCTTGATGACGTCAGCTGCCGAGCCCTGGATCGGCGCGTTCAGCGCCATCCTCTCGGCCATCTCCCGCCGCTGCCGGTTGTCGCTGGTCAGGTCGGGCAGGTAGCGACGCCTCCCCATGGTGGTCTCGGTGAAGCCGCTCGTCCGCGCGTCGGCGACGATGCCCTGGAGGTAGTCGCGCACACCACCGAACGTCTGGAAGTACTCGTCCATCAGCTCCCGCGCCTCGGATGTCTCGATGCCGAGCTGCTGGGACAGGCCGTACGCCGACAGGCCGTACGCCAGACCGTAGTTCATCGCCTTGATCTTGCTGCGCTGCTCGAGCGACACGCCGTCGGCGTCGACACCGAAGACCCGCGCTGCCGTCACCGAGTGGAAGTCGCGACCGGACCTGAACGCCTCGATCAGCTCGTCGTCGGCGGACAGGTGCGCCATGATCCGCATCTCGATCTGGCTGTAGTCGGCGGTGAGGAGGCAGTCGAACCCCTCGCCCACCACGAACCCCTCGCGGATGCGACGACCCTCCTCGGTACGGATCGGGATGTTCTGCAGGTTGGGGTCGGTGGAGGACAACCGACCGGTGGCGGCGATCATCTGGTTGAAGGTGGTGTGGATCCGCCCGTCGTCGGCGACCGTCTTGAGCAGCCCCTCGACGGTCTGGCGTAGCCGAGTCACGTCGCGATGACGCAGCAGGTGCAGCAGGAATGGGTGCTCGGTCTTGATGTAGAGCTGTTGCAGGGCGTCGGCGTCGGTCGTGTAACCCGTCTTGGTGCGCTTGGTCTTCGGCATGTCGAGCTCGTCGAAGAGCACCACCTGGAGCTGCTTGGGAGAGCCGAGGTTGATGTCCTTGCCGATCACCGCGAACGCCTCGTCGGCGGCGTCCCGCACGTGCTGGCCGAACTCACTCTCCAGAGTCTCGAGGTGCTCGACGTCGACCGCGACACCGCACCTCTCCATGCCTGCGAGCACCGGCACCAGCGGCAGCTCGACGTCGGCGAGCAGCTGCGTGCCCCCACGCTCCTCGAGCTCGGTGCCCAACGCCTCCGCCAGGTCGACGACGGCCCGGGCATGCACCATCGCGATGTCTGCGGTGGAGTCGTCGGTGCCGGTCTCGAAGGTCAGCTGTCCCGAGTCGGCCTCGTCGTTGCGCAGCTCACGCTTGAGATACCGCAGGGTGAGGTCGGCCAGGTCGTAGGAACGCTGGTCCGGCCGGGCGAGGTACGCCGCGAGCGCGGTGTCGCAGGTGACCCCGGCCAGGTCCCAGCCGCGAGCCGCCAGGGCGAGCATCGGCCCCTTCGCGTCGTGCAGCGCCTTGGGCCGGTCCTCGTCGGCGAGCCACTGCGCCAGCGCGGACTCGTCGGCGGCGGACAGCTCGCTCGCGTCGATCCAGGCGGCGGCACCCTCGGCCACCGCCAGCGCCACCGCGATCACGTCACCGCCGCCGGCGCCCCAGCTGCCCTGGACGTGCACACCGGTACGACGGTCCGCAGCGGTGTGCTCCTCCAGCCACCCCGGGACCTCGCCCACAGCCAGCCGCCGACCCTCGATCTCGAACCCCTCGTCGCTGACGGGCTCCTCGACCGACAGCGTCTGGAAGAGCCGGTCGCGCAGGACGCGGAACTCCAGACCGTCGAATATCTTGTGCACCTCTTCGCGGTCCCACGCCTGCATCGCCAGGTCGGTGGCCTGCACGGGGAGCGCGAGGTCGCACACCAGGCCGTTGAGTCGCCGGTTGCGGATCACGTCGGCCAGGTGGGTGCGCAGTGACTCACCGGCCTTCCCCTTGATCTCGTCGACCCGGTTGACCACCTCGTCGAGAGTGCCGAACTGCGTGATCCACTTGGCCGCCGTCTTGGGGCCGACGCCTGGAACGCCCGGCAGGTTGTCGCTGGACTCTCCGACGAGCGCGGCCAGATCGGGATAGTGCTCGGGCGTCACGTCGTACTTCGCCTGCACGGCCTCGGGGTCCATGCGCACCAGGTCGGAGAC
>JBOHDD010000313.1:0-4315 GCA_050699155.1 Nocardioidaceae bacterium | reverse complement strand
GGCCTATCTGCATGGTGACCCGCGCTATC
This sequence comes from Nocardioidaceae bacterium, assembly GCA_050699155.1. Taxonomy (GTDB): domain Bacteria; phylum Actinomycetota; class Actinomycetes; order Propionibacteriales; family Nocardioidaceae; genus JBOHDD01. Next base: position 4,286 of record JBOHDD010000313.1, on the reverse strand, counting down.
CGTCGTACGCCTTCCTGGTGCTGTTGTTCACGACGGCGATGAACACCGTCGTGCTCGCCGACGACTTCTTCGTGCTGCTCGTCGGCTGGGAGGTGATGGGCGCCTGCTCCTACTTCCTGATCGGCCATCACTGGGAGCGCACCGAGGCCAGGGCCGGTGCGGTGAAGGCGTTCGTGATGACTCGGCTGGGCGACATCGGCCTGCTGTTCGGCATCTTCGCGTTCGGTGCCGCCGTCGGGTCATTCCGGGTCTCGGCGGCCACTGCAGCGGCAGACGCTGGCGACCTCAGCACGACCCAGGCGACCGTGGCCATGCTGCTGGTGCTCTGCGGGGTGGTGGGCAAGTCGGCGCAGTTCCCGTTGCACACGTGGCTGCCGGACGCTATGCCCGGCCCGACACCGATCAGCGCCCTGATCCATGCCGCGACGATGGTGGCCGCCGGTGTCTACCTGGTGGCACGGCTGCTGCCGGTACTCGAGCAGTCTCCCGTCGCGCAGACCGTGCTCGCGCTCGTCGCGGCGGTGACGATGTTGACCTCCGCGCTGTTCGCGCTCGCCCAGGACGACCTCAAGCGGGTCTTTGCGTGGTCGACGGTCAGCCAGCTCGCGTACATGTTCGGCGCCCTGGCGGTCGGAGGCTACGCAGCGGGCGTCTTCCACCTGATGTCGCACGGTGCCTTCAAGGCGCTGCTGTTCCTCTGCGCAGGTGCGGTGGCGCACGCCATCGGCACCACCTCGATGTCGGCGATGGGCGGGCTCTGGTCCCGCCTCCCGTACACGAGCGCGGCCATGGCCGTCGGGTTGGTGGCGCTGGTCGGTCTGCCACCCGTGGTCGGGTTCTTCTCCAAGGACGCGGTGCTCGGGGTGATCAGCGAGGCAGCGCTGCACGGCGGCTCGGTCAGCGACTGGCTGCTCCTCGTCAGCGCATCGCTGACCGTGCTGGTCACCGCCGCATACACCTTCCGGGTCTGGCTGATGGTGTGCGCCGGTACGCCGGACCGCGACGCACCCGCCACCCCTGTCGTACACGGGACGCCGTGGCCGATGAGCCTGCCGCTGCTGGTGCTGTCGATCCTCACCGCGGTCGGTGGCGGCCTGCTGCTCAGTCCAGAGGTCCTCGACCCCGCCGACCCCGACACCGACCTGGTGCACCCCGGCCTGGCGGCCGTCGCCACGCTGGCCGTGCTGCTGGTGTTCCTCCTCACCTACGCCGAGTGGTGGCGCTCCGACCGACGCGACCCCGCCCTCGGCCTGGGTCTCCGTACCCGCGCGGTGCTGGCACGCGAGGCCGGGGTCGACGTCGCCTACGACCGGGCGGTGGTCAGGCCGACGCACTGGCTCGCGGGCGGTGTGGTCGCCAGCGACCGTGACGTCGTCGAGCCGTACGTACGTGGAGGCGCCGGAGCAGCACGGGGGCTCGGCGGGCTGCTGCGACTGGCGCAGAACGGCAACGTGCAGGTCTATCTCAGCGCTGTCGTCGCCGGTGCGCTGGTCCTCGCGGTGGTGGTCGGCCTGGCGACGGGAGTCGCCGGATGACCTGGCTCCTCACCGCGCTCGCCCTGACGCCGGCACTCGGTGCGCTCGTGCTCGCCGGGCTGCCGCGGGCACGCGCGAACCAGCAGGCGGCGGTGGTCGGCGTCGTGGTGGCCTCCGTTGCCCTGCTGCTCTCCGTGCTGGCGACGCCGGCGGTGGTCGGCACCTCGAGCATGCAGCTCGAGCTCGACCTGCCGTGGATCCCGTCGCTGGACGTCCGCTGGCACCTGGGGGTCGACGGCATCTCGCTCCCACTGGTCCTCCTCACGACGCTGCTCACCCTGCTGTGCATGGGTTCACTGCTGCGTGGCGGCGGACCGCGCTGTGGTGGTGAGCGCGCTCTCGTGGCCGTCGTACTCCTGCTGGAGACGGGGGTTCTCGGCACCTTCCTGGCGTTGGACCTGGTGCTGTTCTTCGTCTTCTTCGAGCTCGTGCTGGTGCCGATGTGGTTCGTAATCGCCACCTGGGGTGACCCGCACGACCCGATCGGGCGTAGGCGCGCCGCCAGCGTCTTCCTGCTCCTCACGGTCATCGGCTCGGCGTTGATGCTGGTCGGCTTCCTGCTCGTCTACTCCCGCACGGGCACCTTCGACATGGTCGAGCTGGCCGAGCGGGGTGGTGCCGGGCTGAGCTCGACGACGCAGCTGGTGGTCGCGCTCGCGGTCGGCATCGGGTTCGCCGTCAAGTCGCCGATGTGGCCGCTGCACATCTGGCTGCCCGACGCGCACGCGAAGGCACCGACGATCGGCTCCGTCCTGCTGGCGGGAGTGCTGCTGAAGATGGGGACCTACGGGTTCGTGCGCATCTGGCTGCCCGTCGTCCCCGAAGGCGCCCGCGCGGTAGCGCCGTACCTCGCGGTGCTGGCCGCCGTCGGCATCGTGTACGGCGCACTGGCCTGCCTCGCGCAGACCGACCTCAAGCGCCTGGTGGCGTACTCCAGCGTCGGGCACATGGGCTTCGTGCTGCTCGGGATCGCGACCCTCACCCCGGTGGGCGTCAACGGGGCACTCGTCGCGAACATCGCCCACGGTGTGATCACCGGCCTGCTGTTCTTCCTGGTGGGTGCTCTGAAGGATCGGCACGACACCGCGGACCTCGTCGGCCTCGGGCGTGGGCTGTACGCCAGGTCGCCGCGGCTCGGCGGCATCCTCGCGCTGGCGGCGATGGCGAGCCTCGGCCTTCCCGGTCTGGCGGGCTTCTGGGGCGAGATGCTGACCCTGCTCGCGGCCTTCGACCCCGGCGCTGGACTGCCGCGCGCGACGTACCTGGTGTGCATGGTCCTGGGCGGCGTCGGCGCCGTCCTGACGGCGGTCTACTTCGTCAAGGTGATTCGGGCGGTGTGTCAGGGCGAGCCCGGTGAGTCCGTGCCGCCGCTGGTCTCGGCCGGCCAGTCCGCAGAGGCGACGCGGCAGGACCTCGTCGTCTGGGCGCCGCTGGTGGTGCTGACCGTCGCGGTCGGCCTGGCTCCTGGACCGTTGCTGGACGTGGTCGACCCCGCCGTACGCTCCCTGCTCGGTGGTGGCGCGTGAACGCGGTCCAACCGATCGACTGGCTGGCGATCAGCCCACCGCTGGCGATCGCGCTCGCTGCCATCGCGGTCCTCGTCGCCGACGCGTTCCCGGGTCGTGACGCGGGTCGCGTCGAGGGTCGTGTCGCGGGGCTGCCGTGGGCGAGCGGACTGTCGTTCGTCGGCGTGCTCACCGCGGCTGTCGGCACCGTGGTGCTCGCGGGTGACCCGCGGTCGGTCTTCTGCCTCCCGCCAGGTGGGGATGCCGCCACCCCCGGATGCTCCTACTCCGTCGACTCGCTCACCGTCGGCGGGTGGGTCGTCGTCCTGGTGGGCACGGCGGGCATCCTGCTGCTGTCAGCCCGCGGCGCGATGGATGTCCGGGTCGCGGTGGCCGAGCACCACTTCCTGCTGCTGGCCTCGTCCGCGGGTGCGATGACACTCGTCGCCTCGCGTGACCTGGTGACGCTGGTGATCTCGCTCGAGGTGGTGTCACTGCCCGCGTTCGCCCTCGCCGGGCTGAAGCGAGGGGACCGGCGCTCGGCCGAGGCGGCATTGAAGTTCTTCCTTGTCTCGGTGGTGGCGACGGCGTTCACGTTGTTCGGCATCTCGCTGGTCTACGGTGCGAGCGGATGGGTGCACCTCGACCGCATCGACGCCGCGCTTGCGGGCGGAGTCGCCGCCGAACCGGTCGCCGTCGCCGGAGTCGTGCTCACGCTGGTGGGCCTGGCGTTCAAGGTGGCCGCGGTGCCGTTCCACGCGTGGGTCCCGGATGTGTACGTCGGCTCGCCGGTCCCGGTCGCTGCCTACCTGTCTGTAGTGTCCAAGGCGGCCGGCCTGGTGGGACTGCTGCTGGTGCTGGACAGGGGCTTCTCGGCGTACGCCTCGGTGTGGCAGCCACTGCTGGCCGTCGCCGCCGCGGCGACGATGACCCTCGGCAACGTGCTCGCACTGCGGCAGAAGCATGCCGTTCGGCTGCTGGCGTGGTCCTCGGTTGGTCAGTCGGGATTCATGCTCGCGCCGCTGGCCGTGCTGGGCGAGGTCGGCGACGACGCCGTCCGGGCGTCGATGAGCTACCTGTTGATCTACGCGGTGGTCAACCTCGGGGCCTTCTCGGTGGTCGCGGCGATGGCACGCCATCGGCCGGTCGGTCGGATCAGCGACTACCAGGGCCTGATCAGGCGTGAGCCGTGGGCGGGGGTGTGTCTGGCGTTCGCCCTGCTCTGCCTGGCGGGGCTTCCTCCGGG
>JBOHDD010000312.1:0-2117 GCA_050699155.1 Nocardioidaceae bacterium | reverse complement strand
GCCTCGGTGGCGATCCGCTCCTTCAGCTCGCGGGCCTCCTCGACCTTGCGCGCCCGCTCCGCCTTGCGCTCCTCACGGCGGGCGGCCACCACCGTCTCCAGCGCGTCGATCCGGGCGAGCAGCCCATCGAGGTCACCGACGGCCTGTGCCTCGGTCACGAGCTGGTGCACCTTCTTCATCGCGCTGTTCGCCTCGTCAGGACCGAGCTTGCCGCTCTTGACGCGCTTCTCGAGCAGGTCGACCTCGATCGCCAGCCCGTCGAAGCGTCTGGTGAAGAACGCCATCGCCTCGTCGGGGCTGCCGTCGGGCCACTGGCCGACCGCGCGCTCACCGTCCGACGTCCGGACGAAGACGGTGCCGTCCTCAGCCACGCGACCCCACTCGTTAGCCGTCACCCTCGGCAGTCTAGGTGGAGACGGTTCGCGCGTGCGTGGCGGTTGACGCGGGTATTGGGTTCGCCCGCGCCGACGACGGGTCGATACGCTGAAGGACGCAACCGCACCCGTATGTCCCGAGATGGAAGAGGTCGTCCGTGCTCATCGCCGGGTTTCCCGCAGGACCGTGGCAGACCAACTGCTACGTGGTCGCGACCGGTCCAGGTACCGAGTGCGTCGTGGTCGACCCCGGCAAGGATGCCGCTGCGGGCGTGGCCGAGGCGGTACGCGAGCACCGCCTCAAGCCGGTGTCGGTGCTCGTCACGCATGGTCACATCGACCACATGTGGTGCGTCGCGCCGGTGGCGGGGTCCTACGAGAGCCCCGCGTACATCCACCCCGAGGACCGGCACCTGCTGGCCGACCCGATGGCGGGGATCTCGCGGGAGACCGCCGGAATGCTGCTCGGGGGGACCTATGAGTTCGCCGAGCCCGACGACGTCCGCGCTCTGGCCGACGCCGATCGCCTGGAGATCGCCGGGCTGGAGTTCGTGGTCGACCACACGCCCGGACACACCCGCGGCTCGGTCACCTTCCGGTCGCCGTACGACGGTGAGGAGGATGTGCCCGAGCTGATGTTCTCCGGCGACCTGCTCTTCGCGGGGTCGATCGGGCGCACGGACCTGCCGGGTGGCGACCACCCGGCCATGCTGCGGAGCCTGGCCGACAAGGTGCTCCCGCTCGACGACCGGATCGTGGTGCTGCCGGGCCACGGACCACAGACCTCCATCGGGCGAGAGCGCTCCGGCAACCCCTTCCTGAGCGACCTCGCGCCCACGTCCGGACCAGCCAAAGGCCTCTGAACCGATGAGCAGACCGAAGCCCGTGAGCGGGTTCCCCGAGCTGCTGCCTGCGCAGCGGATCGCCGAGCAGCAGATCATCGACGGACTGCGTCAGGTCTTCGAGCTGCACGGTTTCGCGAGCGTCGAGACCCGCGCGGTCGAGACCGTCGAACAGCTCGGCAGCAAGGGCGAGGTGGAGAAGGAGGTGTACGTCCTGCGCCGGCTGCACGCCGACCCGGACGAGCCGCCGGCGGACGCGTCCTCGACGTTGGGACTGCACTTCGACCTGACCGTGCCGTTCGCACGCTACGTGCTGGAGAACGCCGGCAGGCTGGAGTTCCCGTTCCGGCGCTACCAGATCCAGAAGGCGTGGCGTGGCGAGCGGCCGCAGGAGGGCCGGTTCCGTGAGTTCACCCAGGCCGACATCGACATCGTCGGGCGCGACGAGCTGCCGTTCCACCACGACGTCGAGGTGGCCAGGGTGATGGCCGAGGCGCTGGGGACCGTGGGTCTGCCCCACCTGCGCATGCAGGTCAACAACCGCCGGTTGCTGCAGGGGTTCTACGCCGGGCTCGGAGTCGGCGACCCGTCGGCCGCGATGAGGGTCGTCGACAAGCTCGACAAGCTGGCACCCGACACGGTGGCGCGGATGCTCGTCGACGACGCCGGTCTGTCCGCCGAGCAGGCCGACCAGTGCCTCGAGCTCGCGGCGATCCGCTCCACAGACACCTCCTTCGTCGAGCAGGTCCGCAAGCTCGGCGTCGAGCACGCGCTGCTGGAGCAGGGGCTGGCGGAGCTGCGCACAGTGGTCGAGGGATGCGCCGGAGCGCAGACCGACGGGCTGGCGATCGAGGCGGACCTGTCGGTCGCGCGCGGGCTCGACTACTACACGGGCACCGTC
>JBOHDD010000311.1:0-2181 GCA_050699155.1 Nocardioidaceae bacterium | reverse complement strand
TGCGAGCCTCGTAGCGCGTCGGGCTTCCGGCGGGTTCGATGCGACGGACAAGCTGCGCATCGGTCAGTGCTCCCAGGACGTCGTACGTCGCCTGGACGGACACCGCGCCGATCCGTTCACCCACCCGGCTGCGGACCTGGTCAACGGTGAGATGCCCTCCCTGGGTGAGGACCTCGAGCGTGGTCACCCGCGGTCGCGTCACGCGGAGGCCGCGGTTGCGTAGCGTCTGCTCGCCGTCCATGACCGCACCCCATCACACAATCTGGAATGATTCAAGAAAGGGTTCGGCGAGCGGGGCCGGGTTCCGGCCGTACGGAGGTCGTCTCAGAACGGCGGTTGTCTTCGCGGTGGTCGCCGCCGCATGGCAGAATGCAGTGGAGCCCTCCGGCAGTGGGCTCGCAAAAATCCGGCGAAACTCGGGGTGTCCGACGGTCATGTGGTTGTTCGTGTTGGTGATGTTGCTCGCCGTGCTGCTGGTGCTGGCTGTGGCCGGGCTGGTCGTGGCCTATGTGGCCTACATCCAGCAGGGCAGGGAGATCCCGCGCGCGCCATGGCTCACCGACGCCATGCATCGGATGGTGGACCGGTGGGGCGTCCCGACCGAGCCCGCCGAGCACTCGGCGGCGCACAACCGGCTGCACGTCGCCGACGGAGGCATCCACCGCACGTCCGAACGCTGACCTCTCGGCCGTCGCCGGCATCGGCTCGTCGGGCGGGTCTGAGAGGATGAGCCACCGTGGCTGAGTATCTGTACCTCATCATCGCCCTGGCCGTCCTGGTCGTGGTCGGCGGCGTCGGCCTGGTCGTCGGCACCCTCCGGCGCTCCCGCCGTACCCCGGAGAGGCCGGCGGAGCCCACCGAGCCGAAGGTCGGTGAGGATGCGGAGACCCCTCGCGACACCCCCACGCGCACGGTCGAGGACGTCGCCCTCCCCGACGTCGACCAGGAGGTCGAGGCCCCGGCCGCACCGGTCGAGCGGCCGGAGCCGCCGCAGGGCAGGCTCGTCCGGCTCCGGTCGCGGCTGGCGCGGTCCCAGACGACGCTCGGCAAGGGGCTGCTCTCGCTCCTCTCCCGTGACCGGGTGGACGACGACACGTGGGAGGAGATCGAGGACACGCTGCTGACTTCCGACCTCGGCGTCGGACCCACCCAGGAGCTGGTCGAGCACCTACGGGCCCGCGTGCGCGTCGCCGGGGTCGAGTCCGGCGAGGAGACGCGCGGCATCCTGCGGGACGAGCTGGTGGCGCTGGTCGACCCGAGCCTCGACCGTGACCTGCACGTCGGTCGTGCCGAGGGCAAGCCCGGTGTGGTTCTTGTCGTCGGCGTGAACGGATCGGGCAAGACCACGACGGTGGGCAAGATCGCCCGTGTCCTGGTCGCCCAGGACGCCGACGTCGTGCTCGGCGCCGCGGACACCTTCCGCGCCGCGGCGGCCGAGCAGCTGCAGACATGGGGAGAACGCGTCGGCGTGCACACCGTCCGCGGTCCCGAGGGTGGCGACCCGGCCAGCGTCGCCTACGAGGCGGTCAAGGCCGGCATCGAGCGTGAGGCCGACACCGTCCTGGTCGACACCGCCGGCCGGCTGCACACCAAGGCGGGCCTGATGGACGAGCTCGGCAAGGTCAAGCGCGTGGTCGAGAAGCTCGCGCCGGTGACCGAGGTCCTCCTCGTGCTCGATGCGACCACCGGCCAGAACGGCTTGATGCAGGCCAGGGTCTTCTCCGAGGTCGTCGACGTCACCGGAATCGTGCTGACCAAGCTCGACGGCACCGCCAAGGGCGGCATCGTGGTCGCCGTGCAGCGCGAGCTCGGGGTCCCGGTCAAGCTGGTCGGGCTCGGCGAGGGTGCCGACGACCTCGCACCGTTCGAGCCCGAGGCGTTCGTAGACGCCCTGCTCGGCGAGAGCTCGCTGGCCTGATACGCCAGCGCGCGGACGGGCGGCGGGCGGCGTTACCTGGATGTAACGCGGGGACGTGGTGGTTTCACCCTGCTGCAACACGTCCTGCCGCCGGCTGAAACCTGACGAGGGCAGGCTGCTCTCATCGACATGCGCGGCCGTGCGCGCGACGACGTTGTCCGTGCTGCGGCGGCGGCAGCCCCTGTCCACGAGGAGCCTTCGCATGGTGAACACCGGCGATACCGCCTGGATCCTCATCAGCGCCGCACTGGTGCTGTTGATGA
>JBOHDD010000310.1:0-8130 GCA_050699155.1 Nocardioidaceae bacterium | reverse complement strand
GCCAGGCTCAACAGGTCACGCACCGCTCTCCTCCCCGACCTCGCCCGCGGTGTTCGCCTCGCACCGGGCGTCCGCTCCGCACAGGGCCGGCCGCCGCACCCGGGGGTTCGGGCAGCAGCCGGCCTGGCAGAGGTCCCACGAGGGCGCGGAGTCACCGACCGTCGCCCTGTTGCCCGGCGTACCCCGCTCGGCCGCCGCGCGCTCCGTCAGCAGGTCGCGGACCATCGCAACGAACCTGGGGTCGACGCCCGGGGTCGCCGCACGCGCGTACGGCAGTCCGAGCCGTTCGGCGGTTGCGGCCGCCTCGGTGTCGAGGTCGTACACCACCTCCATGTGGTCGGACACGAAGCCGATCGGCACCACCACCACGCCGGGGGTGCCCTGCGCCGCCAGGGACTCCAGATGGTCGTTGATATCGGGCTCCAGCCAGGGGACGCGCGCCGGGCCCGAACGCGAGCAGTAGACCAGGTCGTGGGCAGGAGGCTCGCTCGGGTTCACCCCTTCGCCGGCCTCGCCCCGCTCGACGCCGGCGGCGACCTGGTCGGCGACCATGCGGTGCGCACACCCGTACGCGTTCCCCTCGGGTCCGCTGGAGTCGTCCATCGCCGTGGGGATCGAGTGGGTCACGAACACCAGGCGGGACCCGTCGGGCACCCGGCCACGCGCCCGCCGGGTGGCGTCGACGAACGGCGCCACGAAGCCGGGGTGGTTGTAGTAGTGCCGCAGCCGGTCCAGCCGCGGTGCACCCTCCACGGCGGTGACCGCGTCGTAGAGGTTCTCCCGGTACTGCCGGCAGCCGGAGTACGACGGGTAGGCGCTGGTCACGAAGCACGCCGCGCGGCGGACACGGTCCCGTGCCATCGCCGCCACGGTGTCAGTGAGGTAGGGGTTCCAGTTGCGGTTGCCCCAGTAGACCGGCAGCGAGATGCCGTGCTCGACGAGGTCGGCCTCGACCGCCCGCACGAGGGCACGGCACTGGTCGTTGATCGGGCTCCGGCCGCCGAAACGGAAGTAGTGCTCGCCGACCTGCTCGAGCCGTTCCCGCGGGATCGAACGCCCGCGGGTGACGTTCTGCAGGAACGGCACCACGTCGTCTGGACGCTCGGGACCACCGAAGGACACCACCAGGAGGGCGTCGTAGGGCGGCACACCCGGGGTCTGCTCGCTCTGGGCCACCTGCTGATCCTTGCAGCCGGGCTCAGTCGATGGACGAGCTGGGCGGCACCGGCGCGTGCCAGCCGCGCCGCAGGGCGAGCAGTCGCCACCCCGTGCACAACAGCGCCGGTGGGACGCTGGCCAGCACCAGGGGCACCCCGACCGCGTCCAGGGTGACCGTGGCCGCCGCCCCCACCAGGGCCGGGATCGCGTACAGCTCCCTGCGGAGCACAACCGGCACCCGCCCCGCGAGCACGTCGCGGGCGATCCCGCCCCCGATCCCGGTGAGCATGCCCATCAACGCGGCCGGGACCGGCCCGAGACCGAACTGGAGCCCCTTGAGCGCTCCGGTCACGCAGAACAGCCCCAGCCCGGCGGCGTCCGACACGGTGACGACGCGCGCCATCCTGCTCAGGGCAGGGTGGAACCGGAAGGCCAGCAGCCCGGCGGCCACCGACACGGCGATGTAGGCCCAGTCCTGCAGCGCCGCCGGTGGCACGTCACCGATCAGCACGTCGCGCAGCGCGCCGCCGCCGAGACCCGTGATCGCGGCCAGCACGAGGACGCCGAAGAGGTCCAGGCTCTTGCGGACGGCGACGATGCCGCCGGAGACGGCGAAAGCGAAGACCCCAGCCAGGTCGAGGACGACGACGAACCCGTCGACGCCCGGGTTCGTGACGTCCACGCGGCTGACGGTAGCGTCACTCCAGCAAAGATCGACAACCGCACTGCGGTCTCGGCGCGGGGGCTTGGTTCAGCACCCACCCTGGGGGTTGTATGGGCCCCACCTCGTCAGACAACCCGTTGGGGAGGCGCATGATGGTCGAGCTCGAGCTCGTCGGCTTGAGCGAGGACGGCACCCGGGTGCTCCTCGCCGACACCGACGATCACGAGTTCGCCGTGCGCCTGGACAACCGCTTGCGGGCCGTCATCCGCGGGGTCCGCATCCGGCCAGGCCAGTTGGAGATCGAGATGGAAACCGCACTCCGGCCCCGCGACATCCAGTCACGTATCCGGGCGGGCGAGGCCCCCGAGGCAGTTGCCCAGGTCGCACAGGTGCCGGTGGACAGGATCATGGGGTACGCCGTGCCCGTGCTGGCCGAGCGACAGCACATCGCCGAGCGCGCGCAGCGGTCGGCCGTACGCCGGAAGAACGCCGAGGGCCCCGGACGGCTTCTCGGCGACGCGGTGTCCGAGCGGCTGCGCTCCCGCAACGTCGACCCGGGTGCCTCCGAATGGGATGCCTGGCGGCGTGAGGACGGGCGCTGGACCGTCTCGGTGCGCTACCTGTCCGGCGAGCGCGAGCGCACCGGCCTGTTCGTCTTCGACGCCTTGAGCCGCTACAACGTCGCCGAGGACGACGACGCCCGCTGGCTGGTCGGCGAGCCGACGTCCAAGCGTGGCCCGCAGCCCCGGGAGAAGGGCTCGGGCCGTCGGCTGACCGCGGTCACCTCCGAGGACGCGGTCCTGTCGTTCGACGACGAGGTGTCCACGGCCGATCTGACCGCCGTCGCCGACGCCCTCCGCAGCGATGACGCCGACGACGAGCCCACGGCGGACCTGGGGGCGCGCCCCGGCGACGACGACCCGGACGGGGTCGCCGTGGAGCAGGCAGAAGAGGCAGAGCACCCAGAGCACGCCGAGCGCGCGGCCGACGACGTGGCCGAGGAGACCGCCCGGCCCGCCGAGCCCAGACCACACCGGCGCCCGCGCGGACGCCGTGGCCGGGCCAGCGTCCCGAGCTGGGACGAGATCATGTTCGGCCAGCCCAAGGAGTGACCTCCTCCTCTTTCGTCGAGTGGCGCGAAATGGTCGGGTTGCGACCGGCAAAGCAGCCACTTCGCGCCACTCGACGGCTCGACGGCGGACCTACTCGGAAGTAATCTTCCGGCATGTCCTACCTCGTGACCGGAGCGACCGGCTTCATCGGACGCCACTTCGTCGACCAGCTGCTCGAGCACCGCGACGGCGAGATCTTCGTCCTCGTGCGCAAGGGATCCGCCCGCCGGCTGGAGCAGCTGATGCGGCGATGGGGCAACCCGCGTCGTGTGGTCCCGGTCGTCGGCGACCTCACCGCACCTCTGCTCGGCGTCGAGGAGCCGTGGGTCCGGGAGCACCGCGGCGAGATCGACCACGTCGTCCACCTGGCCGCGCTCTACGACATGACGGCCTCCAGCGAACGCAACGACCAGCTCAATGTCGGGGGCACGCGCGGGGCGATCGCGCTGGCCGCCGCGCTCGACGCGGCCTGCTTCCACCAGGTGTCGTCGGTCGCGGTCGCCGGCGACCATGCCGGATCGTTCGACGAGACCATGTTCGACGCCGGCCAGGGCCTCCCCTCGCCGTACCACCGGACGAAGTTCGAGTCGGAGCGCATCGTGCGCGAGGAGTGCACGGTGCCCTGGCGGGTGTACCGGCCCTCGATCGTGGTGGGGCACTCCGAGACCGGCGAGATCGACAAGGTCGACGGGCCGTACTACTTCTTCCCCGCGCTCAAGCTGATGCGTGACTCGATGCCGCAGTGGGTGCCGTTGCTGGGGGCGGACCTGGGCGACACCAACGTGGTGCCGGTCGACTATGTCGCCCGGGCGCTGGACCACCTCGCGCACCAGCCGGACCATGACGGTGAGACCTTCCATCTGGTCAACCCCGAGCCGCAGCCCACCGTCGAGGTGGTCAACACCCTGGCCGTCGCGGCGAAGGCTCCGCGCTTCGCCGTACCCGTCGGACGGCAGTCACCGGGTCTGGTGCCCCGCGTGCTGGGCGGACTGCCCAAACGCGCCCTGGACGCCGTGGCCGGTACGCCCGCCGGACAGCTGGCGTTGCGGCAGACGATGGGCCGCCTGGGCATCCCGGCCGAGGTGGTCACGCACACCGGCTTCCCCTCGACGTTCGTCAGCAGGCACACCGAGCACGCCCTGAGCGGCTCGGGCATCAGCTGTCCGCCGCTGGACACCTACGCCGCCACGCTCTGGGACTACTGGGAGCAGCACCTCGACACCGCGACCGCCCGCGACGGCCGGGTGCGCAAGGCCCTGCAGGGACGGACCGTGGTGATCACCGGCGCGTCGTCGGGCATCGGCCGGGCCACCGCGCTGAAGGTCGCCCAGGCTGGTGGCGTCCCGCTGCTGGTGGCGCGCGGCAAGGAGAAGCTCGAGGGGATCCGCAACGACATCCAGGCCGCCGGCGGCGAGGCCTACGTCTACGCCTGCGACCTGACCGACATGGAGGCCATCGACCGGCTCACCGAACAGATCTGCAGCCAGCACGAGTCGATCGACTACGTCGTCAACAACGCGGGGCGCTCGATCCGTCGATCGCTGCGGCTGTCGCACGACCGCTTCCACGACTTCGAGCGCACCATGCAGATCAACTACTTCGGTGCGGTCCGGCTGGTGATGGGGCTGCTCGACGTGCTCAGGCAGCAGGGGCGCGGCCACGTGGTCAACGTGTCCTCGATCGGTGTGCAGACCAACCCGCCGCGGTTCTCGGCGTACGTCGCCTCGAAGTCGGCGCTGGATGCCTGGAGCCGGGTGGTGGCCTCCGAGCTGGTCGGCGACGGGGTCACCTTCAGCACCGTGCACATGCCGCTGGTGCGTACGCCGATGATCGCGCCGACCAGGATCTACGACGCGTTCCCGACCATCAGTCCCGCGCAGGCGGCCGACCTGGTCGTGCGCGCGATCACGGACCGTCCCCATGAGCTCAACACCACCCTGGGCACGGTCGGTGAGGTCGCGCACGCGCTGGCTCCCAAGGCGGTGTTCCGGGTCCTGCACATGGCCTATCGCGTGTTCCCCGACTCGGCTGCCGCCAAGGGTGACGACGCGACCGAGGAGCAGGCCACGCACGAGCAGCTACTGCTCGCCAGGATCCTCAAGGGTGTGCACTGGTGACACCCTCGGAGCCGCGCCCCGGGCTCGAGGGCTGCAGTACTGCGGTCCCCAGGCTCAGCCGGGCTCGGGTCCGGTGGCAACCGGACGGTTCGGGTCGGTGATCCAGCCGCTCCAGGAGCCGGCGAACAACGCCGCATCGTGGACACCGGCGACCTCGAGTGCCAGCACCGTGTGCGCGGCGTTGACTCCCGACCCGCAGTAGGCACCGACGGGCTGACCGGCGTACCCGGCGTCGGAGAGACGCGCCGCCAGCTTGTCGTGGCTGAGCATCCGCCCGGTCTCGTCGAGGTTCCCCGTCGTCGGCATGCTGACGGCGCCGGGCACGTGCCCGGCGACCGGGTCGACGGGGTCGGACTCACCTCGGTACCGCTGCGAGGTGCGCACGTCGAGCAGCAGCCCGGCTCGCGCCAGCGCGGCGGCGTCGTCGGGGTCGAGCAGGGCCATCCCGCCGGGCCGTGCGACGAAGTCCCCGTCGCCGGCGGACGGTACCTCCGTCGACACCGGCTCCTCCGCGTCCAGCCAGGCAGGGTAGCCACCGTCGAGGACGCGGACGTCGTCGTGCCCGAAGTACCGCAGCAGCCACCAGGCCCGAGCAGCGGACATGCCTCCCTGTGCGTCGTACACGACGACCGGCCATCCATGGCTGACGCCGCAACGCCGCATCACGGTCTCGAACTCTCCGGCCCCCGGGAGGGGATGCCGGCCACCCTGGCCGGGTGGGGACGCGAGATCCTCCTCGACCGACACGAAGTGGGCGCCAGGGATGTGACCGGCCTCGTAGGCCTCCCGCTGCGGGCCGTCCAGGGTCCACCGCACGTCCAGCAGGACCACGTGTCCCTTCGCGTCGACAAGCGCACGCAGGTGCTCGGCCGAGATCAGGGGGGTCATCATGGTTGGCCTCCGTTCTCCTCGAAGGGAAGTACGTCGGGTGCCGACGCCGCCGTGTGGGCACGGGCCACCATCAGGTTACGACGGTGCGGGCCCCGGCAGAAACCCAGCCGAGGATCCTGCCGCCGTCACGGCAGGTCGATCAGCATCGGCACCAGCATCTCCTCCGCGGTCAGGGACCCGTGCAGCCCGACGAGGGAGGCCTCCCGCGGGAAGCGCTCGCTCGAGACCACCGCCAGCGGACCCGTGCAGGCCACCACCACGTCACCGATCCGCGGCTCCACGTCGCGGCGCACGGCACCGAACCAGCCGGCTCCGACGGCCTCCTCCCGGGTCAGCACCAGCGCACTGTCGCCGAGCCTGGCCCGCCAGCGAGCGACGACCTCGCCGACCGCTCCCGACGTGCAGTACAGGTGGCGAAAGCGCGCCTCTCCCCCGAACAGCGCCAGGCCCTCCTGCAGCTCGGGCTCCACGTCGATGTCGAGGCGGTCCTCCGCGGCGACGTCGACCATCCCGTGGTCGGCGGTGACCACGAGCAACGCGTCGGCCGGAATCGCCTCACGCAGTCGGTGCGCGAACGCGTCGACGGTGGCCAGCTGGTGCCGCCATGCCTCCGACTCACAGCCGTCGCGGTGCCCGGTCGCGTCGAGGTCTGAGTCGTAGACGTAGACGAGCGAGGGTGCCGCCTGCGCTGCTCGCGCGGCCTCCGCCAGGCGCTCGCCGGCACTGTCCGCCGGGACGAACTCCGCACCCCGTTGGCTCGCGACGGTGAGACCGGTGCCCTCGAACGACTTACGGTTCACCACCGTCGTGGCGATACCGGCACGGGCCGCCAGGGACAACGCGGTCGGCTGGGGCTGCCACTGCGCTGCGTCGACCGCGCCGTCCCACCGCAGAGCGTTCAGCAGCTTGTTGGTGCCGGGGATCCTGCTGGTGTACCCGACGACCCCGTGCGTTCCGGGCGGCACGCCCACGCCGAGTGACGTGAGGCTGGTCGCGGTGGTCGAGGGCACCCCCGAGGTGAGCGTGCGCCGCGCGAGTGAGGAGAGGTACGGCGCGTCGGCGGCGTGTCTGAGGAGCTGGCGCTCGCCGAGCCCGTCGACCAGGAGCAGCACCAGGCGTGGTGCCTCCGGAAGCTGCAGCACGTTGCCGCCCGGCGTCGAGGTGAGCATGGCCGCGGCCGAGGGAACCACCTCGGCCAGCGATGCCTCGCCGTACGCCGGTGTGACCAGCGCGCCCGCGGTCACCGAGCCGGGCTGGTCGAGGCGGACAGCGACTTGGCGAACGCCAGCAACTGGCGCACCGCGGCCGCACCCTCGGCGGCCGCGCTCATCCGGAGGGAGAAGTCGTCGGCGGTCATCGTGCCGGTGTAGCCGTGGTCGCCCTCGCACTCGGGGTCCCCACAGGTCGCCGGCTCCAGGTCGACGCGGTTGACGGCGCCCCAGCCGATCGTCAGGACGGCCTCGTTGGCCTCCGGGCGGCGTGCGGACTGCCCGGCGTAGCTGGCGGGGTCGGCGACCATCCGCGACGTCATCACCGAACGCACCGCGGACAGCGGCACCGCCTCGGTCGAGGTGGAGGCGTACGGCGAGGGCAGCATGTCGTCGGGTGGATGCTCGTCGGTGTGTGCGAGGACCAGCCGCGACGGGGTCAGGACCAGCACCGTGACGTGCCGGCGGACCTCGTCACGGTCGAACGTCGGCTCGTGGTGGACCACGAAGTCGGTGACCGACTCGTCGGCCAGCGCGGACTCCACGGCCTCGGTCACCACGGCCGGGTAGTAGCCGCACTGCAGGATGGCGTCGCGGAGCCTGTCAGCGTGGGTGGATGCTGTGCTCGCTGGGGAACGGTCGGACATGCACTCAGTCTGTCACGGCCGGCGGCTGCGCCGTCACCCGTGCACCGGGGTCCGGGCCCCGAGGTCCACCTCGACGATGTCGTCGGCCAGGTAGCAGAACGTGCCGTCGGGTACCCGCTGCCGAGGGATGACACCGGTGTTCTTCAGTGTGATCCGGACCATCCCGCGGTCCAGGGCCGGCCTGACCCTCATCACGGTCGCGCCACGGATCCGCTGACCTGTTCGCACCTGGTCGGCACGCACCTTCATCCCAAACCCGCCCTTCCGCCTGCTCCGGCCGAGATACACCTCAATGGCGCCAGGCCGCGGCGTGGCTGAGCCGGCGCCCCCGAC
>JBOHDD010000309.1:0-4816 GCA_050699155.1 Nocardioidaceae bacterium | reverse complement strand
CAGCAGATGTTCGCCGGGGAGAGCACCAGACTGGCGTACATGACAGACGAGGCGGCCGAAGGGCGCGACGCGTTCCTGCAGAAGCGCGACCCGGACTGGTCGCAGTTCCCGCACTACTACTGACCCTCTCGTGGACGCGGTGATCACCGTCGTACCGGCGACGTCGGCTCGCTGGGAGGACGTGTCCGGGGTGATGGGGGTGCGAGGTGATCCGGCGCACTGCTGGTGCCAGTTCTTCAAGCTCCGCGGCCGTGACTGGCAGTCGGCTACCCGCGAGTCCAACCGGGCGGCACTGCGCGAGCAGGTCTGCGACGAGGACCTCCCGCCCGGTGTCCTGGCATACGTCGAGGACCGGCCGGTGGGGTGGTGCGCCGTCGCCCCCAAGTCGTCGTACCCCCGTCTGCTCGCCTCTCGGGTCAGTGCGCCGATCCGGGCCGCGGAGGACGACGGTGTCTGGTCGGTGAGCTGCTTCGTCGTCGTGGTCGGCTGGCGCCGCAAGGGCGTGGCGGGTGCTCTGCTGCGCGGTGCGGTGGGTCTGGCACGCGCGCACGGCGCGACGGCCGTCGACGGCTATCCGGTCGACCCAGACGCCCGCCGGTCGGTGACTGCGGCTGAGCTCTACCACGGCACCACCGCGTTGTTCCTCGCTGCCGGGTTCAGGGAGGTACGCCGGCCCACGCCGGGGCGGGTGGCCGTGCGAATGGAGCTGCGGAGCGGTCGCTAGTGTCATGTCAGTGTCAGGGTGACAGCGCCGCTGTTGCGGTGGTTGGGTCCTGATCACCCGGTGTCTGGCTCATAGTGTCGGTGCCGCCTTCGGGTTGGCGTTCATGCGTTTTGCCGGCATCGGGTGTGATGGACCGGCCGGCGTGACTTGATAGGAGCGTGGCATCGCCCCCACTGAGATGTGTCCGCCGGCCGGTCCAACCGTCCATCACTCGTCAGTGAAGGAGGCAACCCCCATGGTTGTTGTTGGAGCCGATGTTCACAAGCGGACGCATACGTTCGTCGCGGTCGACGAGGTCGGTAAGAAGTTGGGGCAGGTCACGGTCAGGGCCGACGGTAAGGGTCATGACAAGGCGGTTCGGTGGGCCCAGGAGCAGTTCGGTGCTGACCTGTGCTGGGGGATCGAGGACTGTCGTCATCTGTCGGCCAGGTTGGAGTTGGACCTGCTCGATGCCGGGCAGGCGGTGGTGCGGGTGCCGCCGAAGCTGATGGCTCAGACGCGGTCTTCGGCGCGGACTCGGGGTAAGTCGGACCCGATTGACGCGCTCGCGGTCGCGCGGGCGGTGCTGCGGGAGCCGGACCTGCCGGTGGCCTCCCATGACGAGGACTCACGTGAGCTGAAGCTGCTGGTGGACAGGCGCGATGACCTGGTCGAACAGCGCACCGGGGACGTGAACCGGTTGCGCTGGCACCTGCACCGGATCGATCCCACCATCGACCCCGCACCTAAGTCGTTGGACCGTGCCAAGACCCGCCGGTGGTTGGTCGGGTTGCTTGAGCCGTTGACCGGGGTGGATGCCCGGCTGGCTCGGGAGCTGCTGGTCGACATTGACCGGGTCACCACGGTGATCAACGCCCTGGAGAAGGAGATCACCACCCTCGTCGCGGTTCAGGCTCCGGCCCTGCTCGAGCTACCTGGATGCGGCGCGTTGACGGCGGCCAAGATCGTCGGTGAGACCGCCGGCATCGACCGGTTCGCCCACGAGGCCAAGTTCGCCATGCACGCCGGCGTCGCCCCGATCCCGGTCTGGTCCGGTCGCACCCACGGCCGGGTCCGGATGTCCAAGACTGGCAACCGCCAGCTCAACACGGCCCTGCACCGGATCGCGGTCACCCAGATCCGGCTCGACGGCCCCGGCGCGGCCTACTACCGCAAACGGCTCGACACCGGCGACTCAAAGACCGAGGCCATCCGCTGCCTGAAGAGACGACTCGCACGCGTCGTGTTCAACACACTCAAGAACGACCCGTCAACCGTGTCCGTGACTTGCCTCCCGACCGCGGCTTGACATAGGAGAAACACATGGCCGAGAACGTGACTGACCTCGTCCTCGAGGGCGGAGGTGTCAAGGGCATCGGGCTGGCCGGTGCCGCGATGACGCTGAGCGAGCACGGCTACTCGTTCCCGCGCATCGCCGGGACGTCGGCCGGCGCGATCGCGGGATCCATCCTGGCCGCCCTGCAGCGACGTGGTGAGCGGCTCGACCAGATCGGCGAGATCGCCCGCACCCTTGACTACGAGCGCTTCCGCGACCGCGGACTTGCCGGGAGGCTTCTCGGGCCGTTGGGCTTTCTCACCGATGGTTTCTCGCTGCTGCTGGAGAGCGGGATCTATGAGGGCGACTACCTGCACGACTGGCTGTCCGGCGTGCTCGCCGACCTCGGGGTGCGGACCTTCGGCGACCTGCGCACCGACGACGCGGGCGACGACGGCGAGGTGCACCACCGGTACTCGCTGGTCGTCACGGCCAGCGACGTGTCCACGCACCGGTTCCTGCGACTGCCCTGGGACTACCACGAGTACGGCCTGGACCCCGACGACCAGGCGGTGGCCGACGCGGTGCGCGCCTCGGCCTCGATCCCGTTCTTCTTCGAACCGGTGGCCCTGAAGGGGGAGCGGGGTGTCTCGACGCTCGTCGACGGCGGACTGCTGTCGAACTACCCGATCACGATCTTCGACCGCGACGACGAGAACCCGCCGCGCTGGCCGACGATCGGCGTCCGCCTGTCCTCCCGCTCCGAGGAGCGCGAGCCGTCGCCGGAGCCGGTCGAGAACCCCGTATCGCTGGCCCTCTCGCTGGTGGAGACCGCGATCGAGGCATGTCAGTCCGTGCGTGTCCTCGAGCCGTGCAACCTTGCCCGCACGATCTTCGTCGACACCAGCGAGGTCGCACCTACCGACTTCGGCATCACACCCGAGCAGCAGGAGCAGCTGCTGGTCGAGGGACGCCTGGCGGCGGAGCGGTTCCTGCAGAGGTGGAGCTTTGCGGCCTGGCTGCGCGAGTGCCGAGGGGCGCAGGGCTGAGCCGGACCGGACGGTCAGTCGGCGAGATCGTCGCGGACCTCCTCGACCACGGCCGCCTCCGTGTCGTAGTACGACAGCCCCCAACGGGCGACGAAGGCAGGAAAGCGGAACGCCGGGTCGTCCTCGATCCGGTCGAGGACCTGCTGCAGCTCACGGCGGCGCTCCGCCAGCGCGGCGTCGTACTCCTCCAGCATCATCCGCACGGACCCCGGGTCGATGAGGTGGCCGAGCAGCAGGCGCAGCGCGACCGGGTGTTTGAGCACGGGGAACTCCGGTGTGCTCTCGGTGAGCCAGCGGCGCAGCTCGTCCGATCCGGGGCCGTTGATGCGGTACCTGGTGGAGACACGCGCTCCAGGTCCCTCGGTCTCCAGCGCGTCGACCAGGCCCCGGTCGCGTAGCCGGCCGAGCTCGGTGTAGATCTGGCTCATCGCCGGCGCGACCCAGTAGAACCGCAACGTCGAGTCGGCCCACTGCTTGAGCTCATAGCCGGTCAGCTCCTGGCCGAAGCTGAGCAGGCCGAGCAACGCGTATGCGGTGGTCGGCAGCGGACGCTCTTGACTCACGGGGTCAATCATACTATTCCTATTAGGAACATTCGGTCCCGGTGAGGGAGAGGGTCGTGTCTGACGTCTTGGTGTTGGTGGGGACCCGGAAGGGTCTGTGGGTGGCGAGATCGTCGCAGGAGCGCCGGGAGTGGCGCGTCGACGGCCCGCATTTCCTGATGAGCGAGGTCGCGTCCTGCGCGATCGACACCCGGGGGGACACCCCTCGGCTGCTGGTGGGGGTGATGAGCTGGCACTGGGGTCCGCAGGTCATGCGGTCCGACGACCTCGGCCGGACCTGGCAGGGTGAGTCGGCCAACGCGGTGGAGTTCCCGAAGGACACCGGCGCCGCCCTGGAGAGGGTCTGGCAGCTGAGGCCGGGCCCCGCCGACGAGCCGGGTGTGGTGTACGCCGGTACCGAGCCCTCGGCGTTGTTCCGGTCCGAGGACCGCGGCGAGAGCTTCTCCCTGGTCCGGGGGCTCTGGGACCACCCGCACCGTGAGCACTGGCAGCCCGGCGGTGGCGGCCAGGCCATCCACACGGTCATCCCGCACCCCACGGACATGCACCGGGTCACGGTGGCCATGTCGACCGGTGGTGTCTACCGCACCCTCGACGCCGGGGAGTCGTGGGCGCCGGCGAACAAGGGCATCCAGGCCGAGTTCATGCCGCCGGAGCAGCGCTACCCCGAGTACGGCCAGTGCGTGCACAAGGTGACCTCGCACCCGTCACGGCCGAGCAGGCTGTACGCGCAGAACCACGGTGGTGTCTACCGCTCCGATGACGGCGGCGACGTGTGGACGTCGATCGCGGAAGGTCTGCCCAGCAACTTCGGGTTCCCGATCGTGGTGCACCCGCACGACCCCGACACGGTGTATGTGTTCCCGCTGGTGGGTGCGGAGGAGCGGTTCCCGCCGCAGGGCCGCGCCCAGGTGTGGCGCTCCCGTTCCGGCGGTGAGAGCTGGCAGGCGTGCGCCGCCGGTCTGCCGGACGCGTTCTACACCGGTGTGATGCGGGACGCGATGTGCGCGGACGACGCCGACCCGGCGGGTCTGTACCTCGGCAGCCGGGACGGCTCGGTCTACGCCAGCAACGACGAGGGTGAGTCCTGGACCGCGGTCGCCGAGCACCTGCCCGACGTACTCACGGTGCGAGCGGCCCGGATCTAGCGCGAGGTCTCGTCCGGCGGACCTTCACCACCCGGGCCAGTGGGGAGCCCCGCTACGAAACCGAAACGTCGCGGGGG
>JBOHDD010000308.1:0-2596 GCA_050699155.1 Nocardioidaceae bacterium | reverse complement strand
GTGCGGGTCGAGGTCTGCGTGGTGTGAGCGCGGCGCCGGACGATGTCCGACTCCGTCGCCGGCGATCAGGCGGTTGAGGCCCCAGAGGGCCAGGGCGCCGACTGCAGTGCCGAGGATCAGGATGAGTATCGTCGTCATGGCAGTAATTCTTGCTCAGTCGATATCCTGCCACGAGTGGCAGATATGCCAGACTACCTCGAAAAACTGCCAACATTGTGTCATGCTGTCCGCATGACACCGCCACCGGCCCGACGAGGGTTCCGCAACGTCGCCGCTCTGGTCCTCGACGGGGTCGCTCCGTTCGAGCTGGGCGTGCTCTGCGAGGCCTGGGGGATCGACCGCAGCGACACCGGCGGCCCGTCCTTCGACTTCGCCGTCTGCACCCCCACGCCAGGGCGGGTGACCACCAGCATGGGCTTCGCGATCGACGTGCCGGACGGGCTCGACCGGGTCGCCGAGGCCGACCTGGTGACCGTGCCGGCGACACCTCGGCAGCGACGCACGCCCGCCCTGGTCGTCGAGGCGCTGCGGGCCGCGGCCGACCGTGGTGCCACGATCCTGTCGGTGTGCTCCGGCGCGTTCGTCCTCGGTGACGCCGGGCTGCTCGACGACCGCGAGTGCACCACCCACTGGATGTACGTCAACGAGCTCGAGGAGCGATTCCCCCGCGCCCGGGTCCGCTGCGACGTGCTCTACGTCGACGCGGACCCCGTGATCACCAGCGCCGGGTCGGCCGCTGGGCTCGACGCCTGCCTGTACCTCATCCGCAAGGAGTTCGGCGCCAGGGCCGCCAACAACGCGGCACGGCGGATGGTCGTACCCCCGCAGCGGGAGGGCGGGCAGGCGCAGTTCGTCCAGACGTCGGTGTCGGTGCCCACCGCAGACACGCTCCAGCCGGTCCTGGCCTGGATGCAGGAGCATCTCGACGAGGAGATGACCATCGAGTCCCTGTCGCGCCGGGCGGCGATGTCGGCGCGCACGTTCGCCCGACGGTTCCGGGCCGAGACCGGCACCACCCCGCACCAGTGGGTCACGTCCCAGCGGGTGCAGCTGGCCGAGCGACTGCTCGAGGAGTCCGAGGCACCGATCGACGTCGTGGCCGCCCGCGCCGGCTTCGGCAACGCCGCCACGCTGCGACACCACTTCGCCGCCGTGCGAGGCACCACCCCGCAGGCCTACCGGCGTACGTTCTGCCACGTCTGAGGACGCCCCACCAGCCCGGGGAGCTCGAGGCGCCTCAGCTTGCCCGTCGGCGTGTGGGGGAGCCCGGCGAGCCTGAAGTACTCCTTCGGTCGCTTGGGCGGTGCCAGGCGCTCACGGGCGAACGCATCGAGGTCGGCCGGGTCTGCCGAGCCCACGATCGCGGCGCAGACACGTTGGCCCCAGCGCTCGTCGTCCACCCCGAACACCGCGACCTCCTCCACCTCGGGATGCCCGGCGAGGGCCTGCTCGACCTCGAGCGGGTAGACGTTGACGCCGCCGGTGATGACCAGGTCCTCGCGGCGCCCGTCGAGGTAGAGGTATCCGTCGGCATCGAGGCGGCCGAGGTCCCCGACGGTGAAGGCGGGTCCGTCGGGAGTGTCGCGCCAGGCGGCCGCGGTCTTCTCCGGCGCACGCCAGTAGGTGAACCTCGCGTGCTCGGGGACCGTGGACCAGACCACGCCGTCGTCGACGAAGAGACCGCGTCCGGGACGGGCCCGTCCGACCGTCCCGGGCCGTGCCGCCCACTCGGGGGACGGACAGGCGGTGAACTGCCCCTCGGTCGAGCCGTAGAACTCCCACACCACGTCCGGCCCGAACGCCGCCACCGCCTGCTCCTTCACCGTGACCGGGCAGGCGGCGCCGGCGTGGGCCATCAGCCGGAAGCACGACAGGTCCACCGGCCGGCGCCGCTCGTCGATGTCCGCGAACAGCTGCTGCAGGTGCGCCGGGACGCAGAACATCGTCGTCGGGCGGTGCTGCTCGATCGCCGCGACCGTCCGCGTGGCGTCGAAGGGTCCGGGCACCACGAGGTCCCCTCCGGCCAGCAGCGTGCCCACGGCGAACCGCAGCGGCGCAGAGTGGTAGAGCGGCGACAGGACCAGATGACAGTCGCTCGACCGGAACCCCCACAGGTCCCGCTCCTCGTGGGCGAGGGCGGCGGCATGCGCGTCGGAGAGCAGCCCGGACCAGACGCCCTTCGGCCGTCCCGTCGTACCACTGGTGACGTGCATCGGGCGGGCCAGCGGGTACGGCGCGAGCGCGGCCTCGGGGCCGTCCAGCAGCTCCTCGAGCAACGCTGGGTCGTCCACCACCAGGGAGGGCTCGATGTCCTCGAGCAGCCCGCCGAGCTCCCGCTCGGTCAGCCGCGGGTCCAGGGGCACCGGCACCACCCCGGTGCGCAGCGCGCCCAGCGCGACCGAGACGAAGTCGGTGGAACCGGGAAGCAACAGTACGAGCCGCTCGCCGGGGCCGAGCCCCCGTCGGCGCAGCGCTCCGGCCACACGTCGTTGCTGGCACAGGGAGCGGTCGGCGGTCACACGCATCTCGACATTGTGACCGACACCCGGTGTGGGAGGCTGCCCCCGTGAGACGTGTCGTCGTGACTGGTGGCATC
>JBOHDD010000307.1:0-6856 GCA_050699155.1 Nocardioidaceae bacterium | reverse complement strand
GGCCGAACGGCGACAGCCGGGCGACGAACGAGGAGAACACCTCGAACGGGTCCGCCTGGGCGAACCAGCGGCGGCCGAAGGCAACCGAACCGACCAGCAGGATCACCGTGTAGGCACCGATCCACGTGCGCACCGGTGTGAGGTAGGTGCTGCTCGGGTACACCAGCTCCAGCCAGACGAAGCTCAGCAGGCCGAGCGCCGCCGGCCAGTAGCCCACCCAGCTCGGCAGCTCACCCAGACCCGCGTCCGGGTCGGTGCGCATCAGGCGGGACAGCGCAAGATGCAGCAGTCGCACCGGACTGACGAGGCGCCAGATGCGTCCGAACAGCAGCGACGCCGGGACGATCCCGACCCAGATCAGCACGTAGAAGGCGCCGAAAGTCGGGTTGGTGAGGCGGTCGGGGCCGAACACGAGCGCGGTCAGGAACAGCGCCGTGAACGCCAGAGCGAGGGCGCGGACGGTCCCGCGCAGGATCGCAGAGTCGAGCACCGCGGCGAGCCGGGACGGTAGGGGGACCCCGGACTCGTCACCACGGAACCGTGAGGCACGCCAGGCGAACGCCATCACCGCGAACGAGATGACCAACGCCCAGGCGGCGCCCACCACGGCGTACTCGGGGGGGATGGGCAGGTCCTGCCCACCCCCCACGCCGTGGGCGAACACGAAGCCGCCGGCACCTCTCAGCATGGTCAGGGCCGGGCGGCGAACGTGACGACCACGTCGCCGAGCTCGTGCAGCTCGGCCTCGACCACGCCAGGCTGGCGGAGGGCGAACTCGAACACCTTGTCGTCGGCTCCGGCGGGCACCCGGAACGAGTGCTCAGGGGTCGAGTGCACGTGGATCTCGTCGGCGGCGTCGCTGTCCACGACCAGCCGGATGGTCTGCCCGAGCCGGACGTCGACACGCTCGCCGGCCGGCGAGACCCGACCGTCCTCGATCTCGACCTCGACCTCGACCGCGCCGGCGTCAGCCGGAGTCTGCTGGGTCGGTGACGGCTCGGTGGCCGACCCCTCCTCCGCGCTCCCGCCGCAGCCGGTGAGGGTGAGCGCGGACACAGCGGTCAGCGCGGCCAACAGACGGACGTATGGACGCATCCAGGAGCTCCTCGGCGGTCGGGCGATGGCTTCGGGAGGGCAGGGCGTACGGCGCGCCCGCCGCCCATGGGGTCAGACGAGCGTGCCACGATGATTGTTCCGGCTGGTACGTGCAGAGACCAAGTTGACGAAGGGGACGGGATGACCGAACGACTGCGAGCCGTGGACATGTCGTTCCTGTCACAGGAGTCCGCGAGCACCCCGATGCACGTCGCGACCCTGGAGGTCTTCGAACCACCGAGCGACGGGTTCGACTACGAGAGCCTTGTCGCCCTGATCGCCGACAGGATCGCCTTCGCACCCCGCTACCGTCAGCGGCTGCAGACCGTGCCCGGTCATCTGGCGAACCCGATCTGGGTCGATGACGACGACTTCGACCTGACCTACCACGTACGCCGATCAGCGCTGCCCAGGCCCGGTTCGATGGAACAGCTGCGGGAGCTGGTCGCACGAGTGATGAGCCGGCGCCTCGACCGCAGCCGGCCACTGTGGGAGATGTACCTCGTCGAGGGGATGGAGGGCGACCGCTTCGCGGTTTTCAGCAAGGCGCACCAGGTGCTCGTCGATGGAATCGGCACCCTGGACCTGGGACAGATGATCCTCGACGTGGAGCCGGGGCCGCGCGAGTCGGCCCAGGACGAGTGGGTCCCGCGGCCGAACCCCAACACGCTCTCGCTGGTGGCCGATGCTGTCACGGAGACCTTGCGCCGGCCCGGGCAGGCGATGGAGACCGTGCGCGGCGGCGTGGTCGGTGCGCGTGAGGGTGCGATCCGGGCCCGCGGTGCCGCCGAGGCAGTCGCCGGGGTAATGACAACGGGGCGCCCGGCTGCCGAGGGCCCGTTCGCCGCGAAGCTGTCGGAGCAGCGCCGCTTCGTCACCGTCGAGACCAGGCTCGAGGACTACCGCAGGGTGCGCAAGGCGCATGGCGGCACCGTCAACGACGTCGTGCTCGCGGTCATCGCGGGTGGTCTGCGCACCTGGTTGATGACCCGTGGTGAGGCCGTGCAGCCGACCAGCCGTGTGAAGGCACTGGTCCCGATGAGCGTGCTGAACGACGAGGGCGAGCCGACCTCGCTGGGGAGCCGCGTCACCCCGCACCTGCTCTCCCTCCCCGTCGGCGAGAACAGCCCCGTGATGCGCCTGCACCAGGTGTCGTACGCGCTGAAGGCGCACAAGGAGACCGGTCGGGCGGTGTCGGCCAGCAGGCTGGCCGGTATCCACGGTTTCGCACCGACCACCCTGCACGCGCTGGGCGCGCGCGTCGCCTCGAGCTACCCACGGCGAGCCTTCAACCTGGTGGTCACCAACGTCCCTGGGCCGCAGTTCCCGCTGTACGCGCTCGGTGCCCGGATGCTGGCGAGCTATCCGATGCTGCCGCTCCTCCAGGGTCAGGCGCTCGCGGTGGGGGTCACGTCCTACGACGGACACGTCTTCTACGGCGTCGAGGCCGACCGTGACGCCCTGCCCGACATCGAGGTTCTCGCACAGACGCTGACCGAGGCCCTGGAGGAGCTGGTCGACACCACGGGCGACAGCCGGGCCCGCGCGCCGCGGGGACGGACCGGGCTCGGCGACCAGCGAACGGGTGGTGCGAAGAGGGCACCACGCCGCCCGGCGGGGAAGAGGCGGAGCTGATGCGTGTCTACATCGCGGTGACCCACAGTGGCCTGCGTGAGCTGGTCGGGTCCGGTGGGCTCGGCCCGACGCCGCTGACCGGGTTCGCGGTGACGCCATTCCTGCGGGAGGCGTACGCGGAGGGTGACGAGGAGGAGCTGGAGTACGTCGCGATGACCGCCGCGGCGCGCTCGGCCCTTGCCCTGCTCGCGCGGACCGAGGGTGAGCCGCCCAGACGCCTCGTCGTGGCGGTCGAGGTCGAGGACGTCACACCCAGCCAGGGAGACGGCCCGGCGCGCGTCGAGCTGGGCCACGTCGTACCGATGCGGAATGTCGTCTCCGTGCATGCCGACACCGCTGAGGCCGAACCCGACGTGGCCGCGGCGGTCGAGGTGCTCCGAAACGGCGGCCCCGGCGACGACGACGAGGAGTTCGTGGTTGACTCGTGTGAGGGACACGAGCTGGCGTGGTTCGCCACCCAGGAGGTCGGCGACCTACTAGCGTGATGCCAGACGGGGCAAGTGGAGGGCGGTGAGCCATGCAGGCGATCTGGAAGGGAACCATCTCGTTCGGGATGGTCACGATCCCCATCAAGGTCTACTCGGCCACCGAGGAGAAGGACATCTCCTTCCGGCAGGTGCACACCGAGGACGGGGGGCGGATCCGCTACAAGCGCGTCTGCGAGAAGGACGGCCAGGAGGTCCCCTACTCCGACATCGGCCGAGGGTACGAGCTGCCTGACGGCCGGATGATGGTGCTCGCCAGCGAGGACTTCGCCCAGCTGCCCCTGCCGACGGCGAAGTCGATCGAGGTGCTGGAGTTCGTGCCGCTGGAGCAGGTCGACCCGCTCTACTTCGCCAAGGCCTACTACCTGGCTGCCGACGCCGTCGGCGCCAAGCCGTACGTCCTGCTGCGCGACGCGCTGAGCAAGACCAAGCAGTGCGCGGTGGTCAAGGTCGCGATCCGCACGCGGGAGGCGCTGGCGCTGCTGCGCGAGAAGGACGGCGCGCTCGTCCTGCAGACGATGCTGTGGCCGGACGAGGTGCGCGAGTCGGCGTTCGCCGTACCCGGAGAGGACGTGACCATCCGCGACCAGGAGCGTTCGATGGCAGAGTCCTACATCGCGACCCTGGAGGCCGAGTTCGACCCCGGCCGCTACCACAGCGAGTACCGGGAGGCCCTGGAGGAGCTGGTGGAGGCCAAGGCGTCGGGTCTCGAGCCTGCGACCGCCGAGGAGGAGGAAGCACCGGACTCCGGCCAGGTGGTAGATCTCGTGGCCGCCCTGCGTGCGTCGGTCGACGCAGCCAAGCGCCGCCGCGGCGAGCAGATCGACTCCGCGGCCTCGGCCCGGACCTCCGACGGGGGTAAGACGAAGCAGCCGGCCGCCAAGAAGGGCTCGGCGAAGAAGGCCGCCGGCAAGAAGGCTCCCGCCAAGAAGACCGCGAAGCAGACAGCGAAGAAGACGGCCGCGAAGAAGGCCAGCAAGCGCAAGTCCGCGTGACTTGGGGGTAACCGCGTGGCCGTGAAACGATGAGAGCACGCCTCGAGGTCAGGGCGACTCATCGAAGATGCTGAGCAGTGACGGAGCAGTTCACATGGATGCCATCACACAGGTCCCCGCCCCGGTCAACGAGCCGAACCTGCACTATGCGCCGGGGAGCCCCGAACGAGCCGCGCTCGAGGTCGAGCTGGTCGGGCTGCAGAAGACCGAGCTCGATCTCACCGCCACCATCGGTGGCGAGAGGATGCTCGGCGGCGGTGCCGAGATCCCCGTCGTACAGCCGCATCACCATCAGCACGTGCTCGGCACGATCAAGAACGCGACGAAGAAGGACACCAAGGCGGCCATCGCGGCCGCGGCCGAGGCCGCACCGGCGTGGCGGTCGATGTCGATCGACGACCGGGCCGCGATCATCCTGAAGGCCGCGGACCTGCTGGCCGGCCCCTGGCGGCAGAAGCTGAACGCCGCCACCGTGCTCGGTCAGTCCAAGACCATCTGGCAGGCCGAGATCGACGCGGTGTGCGAGCTGGTGGACTTCTGGCGGTTCAACGTCACCTTCGCGCGCCAGATCGTCGCCGAGCAGCCGCCCGCGAACGCTCCCGGTGTCTGGAACCGGCTGGACCACCGGCCGCTCGAGGGGTTCGTCTACGCCGTCACCCCCTTCAACTTCACCGCGATCGCCGGCAACCTGCCCACCGCGCCCGCGTTGATGGGCAACACGGTCATCTGGAAGCCGTCACCGACCCAGCAGTTCGCCTCGCACCTGCTGATGCAGGTGCTCGAGGAGGCCGGGATGCCTCCCGGCGTGATCAACATGCTGCCGGGTGACGGTATCGACGTCTCGGAGGTGGCGCTCAAGCATCCGGACCTGGCAGGTCTGCACTTCACCGGCTCGGCGGCCACCTTCCAGCACCTGTGGCGGACGATCGGGGAGAACATCGGTGGCTACCGGTCGTACCCGCGCATCGTGGGGGAGACCGGTGGGAAGGACTTCGTGGTCGCGCACCCTTCCGCCGACCCCGACATCCTGCGGGTGGCGCTGCTGCGTGGTGCGTTCGAGTACCAGGGCCAGAAGTGCTCGGCGGCGTCCCGGGCGTACGTGCCCAAGAGCGTGTGGAAGCGGATGCGCAACGACTTCCTCGCCGAGGTCGACGCCATCTCGATGGGCGACCCCACCGACCTGTCGCACTTCATGGGTGCGGTGATCGACGACCGCGCATTCGCCAAGCACAAGAAGGCGATCGCCCGTGCCAAACGGTCGCGGTCGCTCGACGTCGTCGCGGGCGGCACGGTCGACGACTCGGTGGGTTACTTCGTGCGACCGACCGTGGTCGAGGCGGCCGACCCGACAGACGCGATGTTCAAGGACGAGTACTTCGGTCCGATCCTGGCAGTGCACGTGTACGAGGACCGTGACTTCGAGACGGTGGTCGACCAGATGGAGTCCTTCGCGCCGTACGCCCTGACCGGTGGTGTGATCGCGCAGGACAGGTCCGTGCTCGCATGGGCCTCGGAGAGGCTGCGGTTCGCGGCCGGCAACTTCTACCTCAACGACAAGCCGACCGGGTCGATCGTCGGCCAGCAGCCGTTCGGCGGGGCGCGCGCGTCGGGCACCAACGACAAGGCGGGCTCGGCGCAGAACCTGCTGCGGTGGACGTCGACGCGCTCGATCAAGGAGACGTTCAACGCGCCGAGGGACTACAGGTACCCGCACATGGAACGGTGAGCCGAGCAGCTTGCTGCGAGGTGAACGTGACCAACAGGACGGAACGGTGAGCCGAGTGGACCCGCTGGGTCTGACGCTGCACCTCGGACCCGTGCACGCCGTCGAGGGGTACCTGATGGCCGTGCTGGTGCTGCTGCCGTTCGCGGCCCTGGCGGCGGCCATCGGGCTGGCAACGCGGCGCGACCGGCGTCGGGAGGCCGAGGAGCGGTCCGGACGACCTCAAGCGACGCGTGAGGCGTCGAACGAGCCCGGGTCGACGAGGTCGTCGATCACCGACACGGCGGCGCCGCACTCACTGCAGCAGTAGTCGCCGCAGTCCTCCATGTCGTCTCCGCAGTCGGGCACGACGAAGATGCGCTCGTCGGCGCAATCCGGGCAGAACAGGACCGTGCCGGTGAGCATGAGGGTGTCCGCTGCGGTTCGGCGTGCGTGTGCCACGACTCTCCTCCTGTTCATCGGACGTCTCTCACGGTCTCAGCAGCCGCCGACATTCCTCGGCACGACACGCCGCAGGCGGGTGGTGAGTGAGGAACGCTGCTGTGCTGGGCGTCGTTGTCCACGAAGTGTCCGCAAGTGGTGCGGGACGGTACCGTCCTGGGCGTCGTTGTCCACGAAGTGTCCGCAGACGGCGGGCTACAGGTCATCGGTCGCCGGCGAGCCACTTCGTGCCGACCTGCTGCTCCACCTTGATCGCCGCGGTGATCCCGCGGTGGACCTCGCCTTCGAGCTTCCTGCCCACCAGAGGGATCGAGACCTTGATGTCGCCGGCGATCAGCTCACATGAGCCCCCTGCGGAGGGTGACAAGGTGACCGACCCTGTCACCGAGCCCGGTTTGCCGGGGATCTCGACCTTCAGGTCGGCCGAGCGCCCGCCGTCGGGGCCGGGGCCGCCCCATCTCTCGGTCTGCACGACCTCGATG
>JBOHDD010000306.1:0-3137 GCA_050699155.1 Nocardioidaceae bacterium | reverse complement strand
GTCGAGACCCCCACCAGCACCGGCAGCACCGCCGACCCCACCGCCGACACCGGCGCCACGACGCTCATCCGGCCGGTGGAGAAGCCGCGGTACAGGAAGACGGTGCCCAGGCCCGAGCCCAGCCCCGACAGCGCGCCCCACATCAGGGCGGACGTGCTCGGGTCGCCGGGCACCAGGAGGGCGACCGGCAGGACGAACACCGTCGCGCCGACCTGCACCGCGACCGCGACCGGCCAGACCTGCAGGCGCCGGGAGAACAGCCCGCCGAAGAAGTCGGACAGCCCGTAGGCGATCGCCGACCCGAGCGCGAGGATGATCGTCACGAGCGCGACCCTATGACGCCGTCACGGCCGACCGCCTGCTGGGCGATAGCCTGGCGGCGCCTGTCCTCTTCGCTCCCAAGGAGTGCCCGCGGTGGCTGACGTCCGACACCTCGACACCGTCAAGCAGGCTCAGGAAACCCCCGACCAGGGGCAGCCCTGGGATGAGCTGGGCATCAAGCCCGACGAGTACCAGCGGATCCGCGACATCCTCGGCCGCCGGCCCACCTCCAGCGAGCTGGCGATGTACTCGGTGATGTGGAGCGAGCACTGCTCCTACAAGTCCTCGAAGATCCACCTCAGGCAGTTCGGTGAGAAGATGAGCGAGCCTATGCGCGAGCACCTGATGGTGGGCATCGGGGAGAACGCCGGGGTGGTCGACATCGGCGAGGGCTACGCGGTGACGTTCAAGGTGGAGTCGCACAACCACCCGTCCTTCGTCGAGCCGTACCAAGGGGCCGCGACCGGTGTCGGCGGCATCGTCCGTGACATTCTCGCGATGGGGGCACGGCCGGTGGCGGTGATGGACCCGCTGCGGTTCGGACCCGCCGAGGCGGCTGACACCGCGCGGGTGCTGCCCGGCGTCGTCGCCGGGATCGGTGGGTACGGCAACTGCCTGGGCCTGCCGAACATCGGCGGTGAGGTCGTCTTCGACCCGACGTACGCCGGGAACCCCTTGGTCAACGCGCTGTGCGTGGGCGTGATGCGCCATCAGCAGATCCACCTGGCCAAGGCCTCGGGCGCCGGCAACCAGGTCGTCCTGTACGGCGCCAAGACCGGCGGCGACGGCATCGGCGGCGTCTCGGTGCTGGCGTCGGAGACCTTCGACTCGACCGGGCCGACCAAGAGGCCGAGTGTGCAGGTCGGCGACCCGTTCATGGAGAAGCTGCTGATCGAGTGCACGCTCGAGCTGTTCGCCGCCGACCTCGTCGTCGGCATCCAGGATCTCGGTGGTGCCGGCCTGTCCTGCGCGACCTCCGAGCTGGCCAGCGCCGGTGACGGGGGGATGCACGTGTGGCTGGACCGGGTGCCGCTGCGGGACTCCTCGTTGTCGCCGGAGGAGATCCTGATGAGCGAGTCGCAGGAGCGGATGATGGCGGTCGTCGAGCCGGGCGACGTCGAGCCGTTCCTGAAGATCTGCGACAAGTGGGAGGTGGACGCGGTCGTCGTCGGTGAGGTCACCGACTCGGGTCGACTGGTCGCAGAGTGGCAGGGTGAGGTGGTGGTCGACGTACCCCCTCGCACGGTCGCGCACGAGGGCCCGGTGTACGAGCGGCCGTACGCGCGCCCGTCGTGGCAGGACGCGTTGCAGGCCGACAACCCGTCGGCTGACCGGCTACCCCGACCACTGAGCGGTCCGGAGCTGAGAGACGTGATGCTCAGGTTGGCCTCCTCGCCGAACCTGTGCGACAAGGCGTGGGTCACCGACCAGTACGACCGCTACGTGCAGGGCAACACCGTGCTGGCGCAGCCAGAGGACGCCGGTGTCCTCCGCGTCGACGAGGCGACCGGCCTGGGGGTCGCCGTGGCCACCGACGGCAACGGCCGGTTCGCCAAGCTCGATCCCTACACCGGTGCCCGGCTCGCGCTGGCGGAGTCCTACCGCAACGTCGCCGCCACCGGAGCGCGCGCGCTGGCCGTCACCGACTGCCTCAACTTCGGTTCTCCCGAGGATCCCGCGGTGATGTGGCAGTTCGCCGAGGTGACCCGGGGGCTCGCCGATGCGTGCCAGGAGCTCGGGCTGCCGATCACCGGCGGCAACGTGAGCCTGTACAACCAGACCGGTGAGACCGCGATCCTGCCCACCCCGGTGGTCGGCGTACTGGGGGTGATCGACGACGTCGCCCGGCGTACGCCACAGGGCTTCGCCGCGGAGGGGCAGCAGATCTACCTTCTCGGCACCACCCGGGACGAGCTGGGTGGTTCGGAGTGGGCGCATGTGGTGCACGGCCATCTTGGTGGGATGCCACCGGCGGTGGACCTCGGCGTGGAGCGGCAGCTGGCCGACATCCTCGTCAACGCCTCCCGCGACGGGCTGGTCGACGCGGCGCACGACCTGTCCGAGGGTGGGTTGGCGCAGGCTCTCGCCGAGTCGACACTGCGGTACGGCGTGGGGTGCCGGGTCTGGCTGCCCGAGGAGCTGGACCCGTTCGTGACGCTGTTCAGCGAGTCCGCGGGCCGGGCGATCGTGGCCGTGCCGCGCAGCGAGGAGGTGCGGTTCACCGACATGTGCTCCGCTCGGCGGTTCCCGCACCGGCGCATCGGGGTCGTCGACGGCGACGCGATCGACGTACAGGGCCAGTTCACCCTGCCGCTGGCCGAGCTGCGGGCCGCGTGGACGGGCACGCTGCCGGCGTTGTTCGACCGCTGATCCCTGCGCGGCCGGCCGGCTTGCAGAGGGACGGCCGACCGATGACCAGCCGTCCCTCTCTCCTGCCCCGAACCACCGACCTCGGCAGAGGCCGAGGCGCTCAACGTCCCCCTCTGCCCGTCGCGCTCCCTCCGGAGTGACGGTGCGGTGAGTGCCTCTGCAGGAGTAGACGCCGCAGGAGCCGCGATGGTTGCGGTCTGCGCCAGGTGGTTGCCGTTTCGTTACCTTTCGGGCCACTGGCTCACGCTCGGTGGGGGTTACTGTCGCGGTCATGCCCGCTCGACTGAAGGCAGCCTCGCCGGGCGAGGTGCACACGGCCTGGGCGGCGGTCGACGCGAGGCCGTCGTCACCGCCGGTCGAGTCGGTGCGGCTGCTCACCAAGCACTACCTCGCGGTGCTCGCCTCCCGGCACCCCGGCAGCAGCGTCGAGGTCCGGGTGCCGCCGT